>JAKQBU010000214.1 GCA_029573975.1 Planctomycetota bacterium | reverse complement strand
AGCTGCCGCAGACCGTCCGGATTTGCCCGGCTGTATTCGATCCGGCTGACCACATCATCGCCGAAGGGAATCTGCGGATTCGACTGGGCGGCGATACCCACCGTCTTGCCATGGACCAGATGGAGCAGGCTGGCCACCACCGTCGTGGTCCCGATATCGACCGCCAGTCCGAACATCGTCCCGGTGGTATCGCCAGGCTCCATCGCAAAGATCCGTCCCGAATGGCAGACCGCCGTCACCGCGTAATTATGCTCCCGGAACAGGGCCGGCAACTGCCGCAGCAGAGAATTGGCAATGCGGGTGCGGCCGGAAACCGTCCCGGCATGGTCCCGGCAGGTATGCACCGTCCCCCCCGCCTTTTCATCCACCGCCGCAATCAGCCGCTGGCTGTCGCTGCGCAGATCCTCCAGCGTGGGTCCGGCCAGTTGCAGGTAATGCTTGCAAACCAGCGGCTCGATACTCGCCTGGGTGGAAATCCCTTCCTGCAGGATTTTCTGCTCGAAAAACCGGGAACTATCGGGTATCGTCACCACCAGATCCCGGTCCACGCGGTACTGACAGGCCCGCACCGGCGTTTCCTGCCCGTCCAGGTACACCAGGCACTTGCCGCACGTGCCCGCCCCCCCGCACACGCTGTTAAGGATAATCCCCGCCCGCTGGCCAGCCTCCCAGATCGTCGTCTGCCCCGCCACCTTCGCCTTTACCCCGTCCGGCTGAAACGTAATTTCATATAACTGCATAAACACGACCCATTTGTAGTGAAATTTTTGTAAAATCTTGTAAATATAATATTTTCAAGCTTATTATAGCCAAATTCAACAAAAAAATGAGAGAAATTCAGTTGGCCCATAGTTAAAATCGGCACATAATATATGAGTTTAGGAAAACCATTATTTTGTTACTTTAACAATAACCAGTATAATTACGATGGTCTCTTTCGTTTTCTAAATGGCATACTGCTTATTGGTCCAAGGAGAACATAATCATGCCACCTTGTATGGTTATTATTTTTCTGGCTGCTGTTTGTGATTTGGGAGAGTTTAAAACGGATAAGGTGTCCATCTCGGTAAATATTCAATCGAGTATTTACACCTACCAGGTTACGAACCTGAATACTTCCCCCCTGGTATCCTTTGAAATTCCTGAACATGCAGCCTATAACTTTATGGCCCCTCAAGATTGGAAAGCCGAAGAATCCGAGGGGATATTCAAAGCCTGGACCGATGACTTTCTCCAGGGTATTCGGCCCGGAGAAAAGGGGGAATTTTCCCTGCGGGTTAGCAGCAAGGGAGCGGTGTTGGGGCAGGTACCTGCTGTCATCCAATTCCATTCGGGAGAAAGCATAACTATACCGGCTGTCTGGGCGCCCGTGGCAGAACCCCGCAGTTATATCCTTTTGGTAGGGGGAGTCGTTCTGGCTATATTCGTATTTCACACCTGGATAATCGCTTCCCGGCGATATAAAGTAAAACGCATCGATTAGCGGTTTTGGATTTGCTGCCGGGTGGGAAAATAATCATGCACCAGCACCGGAATCACCTGACACAATACCGTTTTACAGGCCTCGAACGCAATTTGGGTATCGCCGTTGGCTGGCAGGACTGCCGCTGCTTCGATTTTACTGAAAAATACATGCCGATGCCCTGGTTTGCCGATAACCCATCGCACCTGCTCGCGATCATGACGAAATAAGCCTTCCACACAAAAAACATAAAGGGTGAGCGAGGAGTGTTTCTGATCGTCCAGGATGAGCAATTTTACTTCGATGGGGCCTGATTCCGGAATATCTATCGTTGCCGTGGTTAATTCCCGGACAATCGCGCCCGCCTGCCGGGAACACACCTCCGGCGTATGAGGGACCTTATCCCGCGGATCACTGTAATAGGTTATGAATAATTCGATTCGTTGCAGCAATTTTGATTTATCTTTGGATTGAAACGCAATATGAAGATACTCTTCGGTACCAATATCTTCAACGGAGGCAGGAATAGAATCCAGGTTCCAGCCTCTGGCGAAGAAGGGTAGTCTCTGAGGATCAAAGGTTTTTAAGGAGCGGCGGATCGCGATCGGTTCTTTCTCATAATGAGAGGCCAAAGCTCGCAGAGCGGGCGGAAGAATGGCGGCTGCCAAAATAAGCAGGAGGGCCGCCGTCAGAAAAGGCCCGGAAAACCAACTGCGAATAGAGAAGTTCTTATGGTTTTGTTCAGACATGCGGTCTTTCTCCTTCGATACCTTTTTCTTCTTCCTCCTCTGCTACAAAAAGATGCAGCTTGAAAGAAGAGAAAAACGCAAACAAAAGGTAACACAGCAGCAGAGCAACAACGGCGGACAAATTTCTGGGCAGTCCGCTCAGAGGAGGTACCTGAGAATATATCACCACTACCCCCCAGATGAAAAGCCGGAAAAAATTACAGAATAAAACCATGGGAAGGGATAGTACGACTACAAAAAGAATCCGCCACCACGGCCGGATACGAGAGAATAAAACAAAGATACCGATCGCCAGATAGGTTTGCAGCAATCGTGCGCCGCGGTTCGATTCCCCCACGGCAATCTGACCGGTTTTTTCGCCGGTTGTATAAATCAGATCTGTCCCGACCACCGAAGTTTCAATTTCCGGCAGAGCATCCAGTGCTTTTGCCGTGGCGGAAATCGTATATGTTTCCGGGCGAATGATTAATGCCGCATAAATGCGGCTGCCGATGGGGATCGCCAGCAGCAGGAGAAAAATCATCGGCAGCGATGGTTTCAATACCTTCCCGCCGCCAACCGCCCAGACAATTCCCGCCACCACGGGAATAATCGAGATATCCCGTGCAAAACCATAATTAAAAGGCCAGGTGGCGGCGGCAAATAAAAACAGTCCGGACAAAATCAGCAGAATTCCCCCATAAGATCCTTGATTCAGGTTGTTGGCTATCTCCTTTCTGCGCAGCCATGCTAATAAAAGAACCGCCAGAGGGGTCACGACCGTATAAGCAGTTTCACTGGACCGTGGGGCTTGTATGATAATATGGGATACTTGCGTCCAAAAGACCCAAATGGCTAATCCCAGCAAAACCACCATTTTGCCGGCGAAAGGGAATATGTCGATGGGACGGAATGCAGGTTTATTTTGCATCGAATCGATTCCTGACCTTGACAAATAATGTTACAAAACTCGAAACGACTCAGGGTACATAAAAGGCCCATGCCGATTGTCCGGTGCTGAATGTCTTCCAGTGCGAGAAAAATAAGTCAGCGGTAAATCTTCGGGCATCAATGGAAATTTGGGATGCATTTTCCCATTCTCTCAGGTTGCGGATAATTTCCGCTCTTTGATCAAAAGAAATAATTCGCGGATTTTCTTCGTTCGGGTCGGTATCGAGGTGGTATTCATATATTTTATCCAGGTAGGGCCAATACACCACTTTTCGATTCCCTTCCGTGAATCCAATCGGACTATCGGTGTACCAGGAAGAGAAATACAGCCTCCGATTCAACTCCGAAGGAGTAAAGGCATCCCTGCCTTCAAAACCGGCCCGGGAGATATCAAATCCGATTAGCTGTAAAATCGTGGGGGTATAATCAAGCTGGGAACAGGGCCAATCGATCTTCAATCCTGCTTCAATATGTCCGGGCCACCGCATAATCCAGGGAACCCGGATCACCTCTTCATATGGTATCCATCGGCCGTTATCCGCATTCCCCCGAAAACTGGTGCCGTGATCACCTATGATACATAAAATGGTATTATCTTTCAGATTGCGTTCCTTCAGAGTTTTATCCAGTTGTTCCAGAAAATAATCGGTATATTGCAGCGATTGAACAAATTTTTCATAAGGCAGCTCTTTGGGAGTTCCAAAGTGGGCAGGTACCTGGTACGGGTCGTGAGAAACGGTGGTAATCATCATCAAAAAAAAAGGATTACCCTTTTGTTCTTGCACCCACTCCATCGCCGGTTCGATGATACGGCAATCATCTCCCGCCAGCAACCCGATATGGGCCGATGGATCCTCCAGATTTTCCCGGAACCAGGCCCAATCGAAGGCAAGATTGCTGAAAAAACCCGGCGCACATTCGAAACTGCCCCGGGACATTTCAAAAAAAGCACTGCGGTACCCTATCCGGGCCAGGATCGAAGGAAGCCCTTCATATCCTGCTGGCGACGGTATTGCCTCCACATAGTTGGCCTGAATGATGGGGGTAGTGGAAGTCAATGTTGCCCAGAATGCCTTCGTGGTGTGAGAAACCGGTACGCGGGTTAGGCGAAAATGAACCCCCTCCCGGGCCAATAGTGCCAGAAAAGGGGTGGCGTTTAATTCGGGATCGGCCATCGAGGTAACCGAGTACGAAACACTTTCCAGCAGCACCAGGACAATATTCGGAAAATGATTCGAATTGGTTTGCGGGAGTTCAATTTTTCTCTGGCCGATGACAGGAATATTTCGCGTTTGAATGGCAGGTATGCTGCCATCATAAATCTTTTTAAAACTGGAAGTCAGGGCATGCCAATGACTGTTGAATCCCAATACTTCACCGGTGAATCCCAACGATGTGTCCGACGTGACTTTCGGCTGGGCGGCAAATAAAGCCAATATCACCGGCAGCACACCCAAAACCCAGCGGGTATGATAATATCGATTGTCTTTCATACTCGCCGGATGATACAGACATCGCACAAAAAAGATCAGGATTCCAACGATGATAAGAACCAGTGCTATCGCCAGACCTGGCCTTATGGTTACATGATGAATAACCAGGGGAAGTAATTCCCATAAGTCAACAATCAATATTTTTACCACACCCGGCTGTAATTGTACTCCGCTTTTAATCAGCCAGCCCGTATTGATAATAGACCAACCGGAAATCAGGGTAGCCAGAATCAATACACACCGAGCCGTGAGCTTGCCGGGCTTCAGCAGATACAGGCAGCGGATTCCTAAAAAAACCATCGCAAAAAACAGGAGGTCAGGATAGATCACAAAAAATAAATCAGGCCATACATCATGCGGCGTACTTCTCTGCACAATCGTAAGTTTCCCGAAAATGGTACAGCCCAAACCGATGAGTAATAAGTGAAATTCTACCCTAGGTAAAAACCGTTTGAGTCTGGGCCAGAAACCTGGCCTGGGAAGAAAGGCTTCTATCGGTTTCGTACTGTCATGTCGTTCGTTCGATTTCACAACTCTGGATTCACTTCTGTTTTTCCGGAACATAATAGGTCCAGGCCGATTTTCCGGCGCAGGTGGTCTGCCAGTGGGAAAATATCCGGATCTTGGCCAGTTCCCGGTCGAGAATCGTATATTGCGACTTCTGCTTCCAGCTCAGGATTTCATTCACAAGATCCTCCGCCGCGGCGGCCGGGGTATCATACGGATTCTTTTCCCCCGGGTCGGCCGCCAGATCGAACTGACAGATCTTGTCCAGATAGGGCCAATAGACCATCTTGTGATTTCCTTCGATAAATCCGATCGGGCTGTTGGTGTACCAGGAAGAGAAATACAGCCGTCGATCGGCTTCTGACGGCACAAAAGCGTCTTTCCCCTCAAATCCCGCCTGCGAAATATCAAATCCCAGCAACTGCAAAATCGTCGGTGTCACATCCATCTGCGAACAGGGCCAGTCAATAATCTGGCCGGCTCCCATATGGCCCGGCCACCGCATCACCCAGGGGACCCGGATCACTTCCTCATAGGGGATCCACCGCCCGTTATCCACCTTTTCCCGGAAGCTGGTGCCATGATCTCCCATCACGCAAAGGAGAGTATTCGTATCCAGCCCTTGTTCTTTCAGTGCCTGGCAAAGGGTTTTCAGAAAATGGTCGTTAAACCGGATGGCCTGGAGATACTTTTCATACGGCTCTTCTTTCTTTTCCTCTTTTTCAAACCATTCCGGGACATCATAGGGATCGTGCGAAACCGAGGTAATCATCGCCAGCAGAAAGGGTTTTCCTTTCTCCTGACTCGCCCACTCCAGCGCCGGTTCGATCATGCGGCAATCATCCCCGGCCAGCAAACCGATGGCCGCCGCCGGATCTTCGAGATTCTCCCGGAACCAGGCCCAGTCAAATCCCAGGTTGGAAAATAAACCCGGTCCGCATTCGAAAGTCCCCTTGGACATCTGAAAAAATCCGCTGCGGTAGCCCGCCCGCCCCAGAATGCTCGGCAGCCCTTCATAACCCGGCTGGGTGGGAATCGCCTCGATATAATTAGCCTCAATCACCGGCGTGGTCGCGGTTAGGGCCGCCCAGAACGACTTGGTCGTGTGCGAAACCGGCACCCGGGTCGTCTGGAATTCCACTCCTTCCGCCGCCAGTTGGGCCAGAAACGGGGTGGTGTGTAAGCCCGGATCGGCCAGCGAGGTAACCGAATAGGAAACACTTTCCAGCAGCACCAGTACCACATTCGGCAGTTCCGCGGCCGGGACCTGCGGCAGGGAAATAGTCCGCTCCCCGGCCCGGACCAGGGTCCGGTTGCCCGGCAGCACCGGTTCCGCCTCCTGCAGGTCCGTCACCGTCGAAACCAGGGCGTACCAGTGGCTGCTGAAGCTGAGTACTTCGCTGGAAAAACTCCGCTTGCGGTTGGAAATAATCTTCGGATGCACCAGCACCAGGCAGATCACCACCATCGCAAAAATAAAGGTCCAGCGGGTATGATAGCTGCGCGTCAGATTCAGCGGCGCCGGATGATGATACCACCGGATAAAAAGGATAATGAGAGCGAGGATCAAAACCGTCAGCAGAAAGGTGATGGCCGGGCGTTCCGCCAGATGGCTCAGCACCAGCGGCAGCAATTCCCGCAGGTCCAGCAGAAGGATTTTGACCACTTCCGGCTGAAGCTGGACCCCGCTTTTGATCAGCCAGGCCAAATTGAAAATCGACCAGGTCGAGATCAGCATGGCCAGTACCAGCACGCAGCGTGCCATCCACCGCGCCGGCTGAATCAGGTACAGTAGCCGGATGAACAGAACCGCAATCGCGAAAAAAAGGATATCCGAATACACCACATAAAACAAATCCGACAGCAGGTGCACCGGCTGGTTCCGCCAGAGGATACAGAATTTGCCAACGAGCGTGCACAGCAGCCCGGCGGTCAAAAGCAGAAATTCCACCCGCGGAATCCGCCGCCGGGGAGTCGGACCCGCCAACCATCCGGAAGGATCGTGGTTCGGGTTTGCAGTCTCTTGGGCCGATTTCATTGGTTCTTTCGTTCCCGGAAATACATTTTGATGAACGGCTTTCAGGCCTTCGCCGCCAGCCGCTGGGGCACCTTTTTCAGCGCCTGTTCCAGATCCTTGAGCAGCAAATCCGTCTTTTCAATCCCCGCCGAGAGCCGGATCGTGTTCGGGCTGACCCCAAATCCCGTCCGCCGCTCTTCCGGCAGATACAGCATGGTCGTCAGATAGGGAATACAGATCAGCGATTCCGTCGCGCCCAGGCTCACCGCATGATAGATCAGCTTCAGCTCATTAATGAACGCCTTGGCCTCTTCCTGCGTCTCGCCCAAATCAAACGCCAGCACGCCCCCGAATCCATCTTTCATCTGCCGTTTCGCCACTTCATACCCGGGATCGGTCGGCAGGCCGGGGTAATACACCCGCTTCACCAGCGGATGACCGGCCAGGAATTCCGCCATCGCCAGCGCATTTTGCGACATCTTTTCCGCCCGTATATCAAACGTTTTCAGCCCCCGTTCCAGCAGCGACGCCGAATACGCATCCAGTGTCGTCCCGATCGCCTGCCGCGTGAACCACAGATCGTCGTACCGCTCCTTGGTCCCGGCTATCGCTCCGGCCATCAGGTCATTGTGCCCGCCCAGCCCCTTGGTCGCGCTGTGAATCACCAGATGCGCCCCCAGCTTCAGCGGCTTCTGGTGAAACGGCGTCGCAAAGGTATTGTCCACGATCACCAGGGCATGAACCAAATCCGCGGCCTTGCGGATCTTGCGGATATCCACAATCTTGCACAGCGGATTGCTCGGCGTCTCGCAAAAAATCATCTTGGTGTTGGGCTTGATATGTTTGCTGATATGGTCGCTGTCCGAGGCGTTCAGCCAGGTAATCTCCACCCCCATCCGCTCCAGAATCAACGACACCTTGTAATGGGCGCCATAAATGTCATGGAACAGGATCAAATGGTCCCCGCTGTTCAGATACGTCAGATAGATCATCGTGCAGGCCGCCATGCCGGTGGTGCTGATGACGCAGTCTTCCGCCTCCTCCATCGCGGCAATCTTTTTCTCTACCGCCCGCACCGTGGGATTGTCATCCCGGTGATAGGTATAGCCGTCGATTTCCCCGTCGGTAATCTGCCGCAAGACCTCGAACGAGGCATAATGATAGTTCACCGCATTCACAATCGGTGTCACCATCGGTTTGTTGCCGTAAGGAGTCAATGGATCTGTCATGATTTTTCCAGCCTCTCTACCTTTCCTTTACTTAGTACGCATAAAAAGTTTATTATCAGCGAATCCCCAGAGATTTCAATCAAAAAACCCCGCAAATCCTCTAAGCCCATATATACCAAATAGTTGTCAAGGAAATCTTGGGCAATTTATTCTTATTGACAGTAACAAACCCATTACCTACCTTACATTACATGAGATACTCTAAGAAATTTATATATTGGTTATTTTGTTTCTGTCTTACAATAACCACCCTGCCCGGCTGTTCCGATCCCTCTCGCCTGACTCCCGCACAAATCGCCCTGCACCGCCAATCCCTCGCTGATTACCCCCACCCCCAGCGCTGGCAGCCGGATATTGATAACTTCGCCCGTCTCGACGCCCAGCAGACCCCGCCTCCAAACGCGATCCTCTTCGTAGGCAGCTCCAGCATCCGCCTGTGGGATACCCAAAAATCCTTCCCCGACCTCACTACCATCAACCGCGGCTTCGGCGGCTCCTTCCTCGTCGATTCCGAATATTACGCCGACCGCATCATCCTCCCCTATGCCCCCCGCACCATCGTCTTGTACGCCGGCGACAACGACATCGCCTCCGGCAAATCCCCCGAAATGCTCCTGGCCGACTTTAAATACTTCACCGCCAAAATCCGCCGTGCCCTGCCCCGGACCGCCATCCTCTATATTGCCATCAAGCCCAGCCTGGCCCGCTGGAACCTCTGGCCCCAGATGAACGCCGCCAATACCCTCATCCGCGACTGCTGCGCTGCCGCCCCGCGCCTGCACTTCATCGACATCGCCACCCCCATGCTCGGACCCAACCATAGCCCCGACAACCAGCCCCGCCCCGAACTCTTCCAGCCCGACGGCCTCCACCTCAACGACGAAGGCTACCGCCTCTGGACCTCCATCCTGACCCCTATCCTGTCCGCCCGTTACGCCGCAACATCTGAATAACAAAAAAGATGTGGATCGTACCCGAAAAAGTAAACCAGCAGATCGCTGATCGCGTGCCTGCTGGTTTACGAGGATTCTGATAAAGGCTTTTAAATACACCTCTATAAAACTAAACTATTCGGTTTGTTACAAAACAGTCGTATGAAAGATGGCTTACTGCCAGGGCTTCTCGCAGCTTTCTTCGGTGGGAATAATGCATCGCATCCACTCCGCCGCGAATAGGGCAAAATCTTCCAGATTTACCCGGCAGTCGTGGTTGAAATCAGACGCCAAACTATAACCATCATCCAAAGCTTCCTGGCAGGTAGTCGGATCCAGAGGGCAACCCATATCGTCCGGCCCGCAGCGGAAATTGCTCTTCATTCTGGCTTCGGTCATCATTTCTCCATAGATCCGCAGTTCATCTATCCTGCCTTTCAGAAGCGAGACATGCGGCCAGTTATCAATATAACAACGACCGATATAAGATACCGTAAGCAACTCCAGATCCGAAGGAGCGGCTTCCGCCGTTGCCAAGGCAACCGAAGATCCATCCAGATACAGATATGCCTGGTTAACTGTTTTTGAGCTTGTATAAACCACGTGATGCCAAGTCTCCAGGGAAACGGATAAATCACTATACGTTGTACCCAAAAAACCATCGTTATAAATGCCCCCGGCCAGGCCATCTACCTCGATGCCGGGATCCCGTTCACTTAAATAGATTTCATCATACTGGGTAAGCTCACCACTGTCCAGGATACGAGAATTGGCGGAATGACCATCCAGGTAAAACCAGGCTTCAATCGTAAAACCATCTGTCAGAGACTTCCATGTATTGGCTAGCGGCAAGGAAGCCCAGCCGCTGTTAGGATCCGCAACTTCATTTAGATTAGCGGTATTGGCGGATAAATCCAGCGCGTTAGCCGTGATTTTAGCCGCACCGAAAAGTGCGGCAGCAGCACTACCGACGGAATCGTGACACGGATGAGCCGGATCATTCGGATCGCTCGGCCAGTCATTCGGTTCCGAGGGACCGTTAAAACTCCACCGGTGCAGCAGTACCGGATTATCCGAGGGATTCTGGGCTTGAACAATTCCAGATAACATTCCCATTACCACGAACATGGTAGTTACATTTACTAAAAATCTTGTTACTTTCATTTCCATATCACAATCCTCCATTCAATATCAATTCCATTTTTTAATCAAATACACGACTTCAAAGATGGATTGCTGTTTCTATCTATGGTTATTCTTCCCAGGGTTTCTCGCAGCTTTCATCCGCGGGGTCGATGCATCGCAGCCAATCGGCGGCAAAGATGGCGAAATCAGCCATATTCACGATACAGTCGCTGTTGAAGTCATACGTCAGACTGTATCCGGCATCCAGGGCCTCCTGGCAGGTAGTCGGATCGGTAGTGCAACTCATGTCATCCGGCCCGCAACTATAGTTGCTGCTCACTCGAGCTTCCGTCATCATTTCTCCATAGAGTCGCATCTCATTAATCCTTCCTTTCAGAAGGCTGACAGGCGTCCAGTTATCAATATAACAACGACCGATATAGGATGCGGTAAGCGGCGCCAGTTCCGAAGGAGCAGCTCCTGCCGTTGCCGAGGCAACCGGAGATCCATCCAGATACAGATATGCCTGATTAACTGTTTTTGAGCTTGTATAGACTACGTGATGCCAGGTATCCAAAACAACGGATGTATAATAATACGTTGAATTAAAAAAACCACCGTTATAGATGCCCCCGGCCATGCCATCGGGATCCTGCTCACTTAAATAGATTTCATCATACTGGGTGAGTTCCCCGCAATCCAGGATACGAGAATTTATGGAATGAGCATCCAGGTAAAACCAGGCTTCAATCGTAAAACCGTCTGTCAGAGACGACCACGTGTTGGCTAGCGGCAAGGAGGCCCAACCGCCGCCATTCGGATCGGTCGCTTCAGTTGTATTAGGGGTATTGGTTGACAAATCCAGGGTGTTATCGGTAATCTTGGCAGTTCCGAATATTGAGGCATTCGCACCTGCGACGGAATCTCGTAAAGGATGGGCCGGATCATTCGGATCGCTCGGCCAGGTACCCGGATCCGAAGAGCCGTTAAAACTCCACCGGTGCAGCAGTACCGGATTATCCGAGGGATTCTGGGCCATACCAGACTGGGGCAACGCCCCCATGATCAGAAACACAACCATCAGGATTAATACCGATTTCATAATCTTCTTCTCCATTTCAAGATCCTCCATTCAATAAAAGTTCACTCATTTACAACAAAAAAAACCACACACACAAAGCATCGGAATCCCTTGACTCCCTTCCAGAATTTCATTCCACAGTCCTCCAGTATGAAAAAACACTTCAATAACGATATCACGTGCATCGTTTTTAAAACTCTCTTGCAGTGTCTATGGTTATTTTCGTATATTGAGCCATTTCAAACAACAATTCTAATTACCATATTTTAAATATTTAATGACCTTTTAGATAATGATTATATAAACAGATATCCCCCCGCGGGACCCAAACACCGGTTACAGCCGCCCCGATTCCGCCTT
>JAKQBU010000178.1 GCA_029573975.1 Planctomycetota bacterium | reverse complement strand
GATGTCATAGTCGGTCTGGCCGGCGCGGACCTTCTCCGCTACCACGCGGGCATTGGCCAGGCCGTGCACAATCGCCAGTTTCACTTCCGTGCCGTTGAGGTTGATGCTGGCTTCCCGCAGACCGCCTTCACCGCGGACTTCGTGGAAATCCACTTTTGCCAGCGGTTTGCCGGTGACGGCCTCGGCTGCGAATCGCAGAACCGCCTCGCTGACACCGCCGGAATTTCCGAAGATCACCCCGGCGCCGGTATGGAAGCCTAGCGGCATGTCGAGGCTTTCGGGTTCCAGGGCGGAAAAATCACGGCCGGACTCTTCGATCAGGCGGGCCAGTTCCTGGGTGGTCAAGACGATATCGATGTCCGGCCGGCCGTTGCGGGCGAATTCCGACCGCCGCGCTTCGAATTTTTTGGCGGTGCAGGGCATGATGGATACGATGACCAGATCTTCCGGGGCCACGTTCAACTGTTGGGGCAGGGTTTGCCGGGCCAGGGAACCGAACATCTGCTGGGGGGACTTGCAACTGGAAAGATGCGGCAAAAGTTCGGGATAGTATTGTTCCGAGAATTTTACCCAGGCCGGGCAGCAGGAGGTGAACAGCGGCAGGCGTTCGTTCTTGGTTTTCCGGTGGAGGAATTCCGTGCCTTCCTCCATGACCGTCAGGTCGGCGGTGAAGGAGGTGTCATAGACCGCCGCGAAGCCGATGGCTTTCAGGGCGGCGACAATCCGTCCGGTCGTTTCCGTCCCAGCCGGCACTCCGAAACACTCGCCCAGGGCCACCCGGACGGCCGGCGCGATCTGGGCTATGACTTTCTTTTTGGGGTTGTCCAGGGCTTTCCACACCAGTTCGGTTTCGGACTTATAGGTCAAAGCTCCGGTTGGACAGTACGCGGCACACTGGCCGCAGTTGACGCATTCGACCTCTCCCAGGTTTTTGCCGAAGGCCGGGATCACCGCGGATTGGCTGCCGCGATAGGCAAAATCAATGGCGCCGATTCCCTGGATTTCATTGCAAACCCGGACGCAGTCGCCGCAGAGGATGCACTTGTTGGGATCGCGAACCAGGGCCAGGGAGGACAGGTCCACTTCCGCCGGTTTCTGCAGCGGTTTGAACCGGACTTTATCGATACCCATACGGCGGGCCAGGGTTTGCAGTTTGCAGTTGGCGCTGCGGTTGCAGGTGGGGCAATCGCCGTTATGGTTGGCCAGCAGCAGTTCGATGGCGATCTGCCGGATTTCGCGAATCTCTTCCGTACTGGTGCGAATAGTCATGCCCGGCTCCGGCGGTGTGGAACAGGATCCCATGATGCCGCGGCCTTCCACCTGGACCAGGCAGAGGCGGCAGGCGCCGTAGATACTCAGTTCCGAATGATAACAGAAGGTGGGCAATTCGATGCCGGCCTTGCGCACCAGCTCCAGCAGGTTGCGCTCGCCTTCAATGGGTACGATTTTTCCGTCAATGGTTACAGTAGCTGATTGGGTCATGTTTATATTCCTTCC
This sequence comes from Planctomycetota bacterium, assembly GCA_029573975.1. The sequence goes on along the minus strand of JAKQBU010000178.1, from coordinate 4,964 downwards.
ACAGCGCCGAACTTGCAGGCTTCCGCACAGGCGCCGCATTTGATGCAGAGTGATGGGTTAATCCGATGCGGCTTCTTTTTCTCGCCGCTGATGGCATTTACGGGACATTTGGAGACGCAGACGGTGCAGCCTTTGCATTTGGCCTCGTTGATGGAGGGCTTGCGCAGGGCCTTGCAGCGCCCGGTCGGACAATATTTCTGGAAAATGTGGGCTTCGTATTCCTGGCGGAAATAGCGGAGCGTCGAGAGCACCGGATTCGGGGCCGTCTTGCCCAGCCCGCAGAGCGAGCCTTTCTGGACCGCATGGGCCAGTTTTTCCAGCAGGGGCAGCGTATTTTCATCCGCGCGGCCTTCGATGATATCGTCCAGCAGGGCCAGCATCTGCTTGGTCCCTTCGCGGCAGAGAACGCATTTGCCGCAGGATTCCCGCTGGGTGAAATCCATAAAGAACCGGGCCACGCTGACGATGCAGGTCTGCTGGTTCATGACCACCAGTCCGCCGGAGCCGACCATGGCGCCGACCCCGCGGAGGGCATCGTAATCCAGCGGCAGATTGATATGGTCCTGGGTGAGACAACCGCCGGAAGGGCCGCCGATCTGCACGGCCTTGAAGCCGTCGCGGGTGAGCCGGCCGGCGTCGTCCGTCACGCCGCCGCCGATATTATAAACCACTTCCCCCAGCGTGGTGCCCAGCGGGATTTCGATCAAGCCGGTGTTGGCCACATGGCCGGTCAGCGAGAAGGTCTTGGTGCCGGGGGCCGCGTCGGTGCCGTTTTTGCGGAAGGCCTCCGCCCCGTCCCTTATAATTCCGGTGACCTGGGTGAGGGTTTCCACATTGTTGATAATGGTGGGTTTGCCCCAGAGGCCGCTCTGGGCCGGGAACGGCGGCTTGGGCCGCGGCATGCCGCGCTGGCCTTCGATGGAGGCAATCATGGCCGTTTCTTCGCCGCAGACAAAGGCCCCGGCGCCTTCCTTCAATTCGCAGTGCAGCCGCTGACCGGTTCCGAAGACGTTATCGCCCAGGATCCCGGCCTTTTCGGCATCGGCCACCGCCTGCTTCATGCGTTTAACGGCCAAGGGATACTCGGCCCGGATATAGACATACGCCTCATCCGCCCCGATGGCCCGGGCGGCAATCATCAGGCCTTCGATCAGGCTGTGCGGATTGCCTTCCATGACCGAGCAATTCATGAATGCACCCGGATCGCCTTCGTCCGCGTTGCATATTACGTATTTTTTGACGCTGGTCTGCACGCGGGCGGCTTCCCATTTCCGCCCGGTGGGGAAACCGCCGCCGCCGCGGCCGCGCAGGCCGGAACGGCTGATTTCCTGGCAGATACTTTCGGGTGTCATCTGCGTATAGGCCTTTTTGGCTGCTTCATACCCCCCCATCCGCAGATATTCGTCGAGACTCTCCGGATCCAGATAGCCCACATCCCGTAGAACGACATGCTTCTGCCGATTCAAGAAGGGAATCTCCTCCGCATTGCGGCAGGTCTCGCTGGTGTCCGGTTTATGATAAAGCAGATGCTCGACAATTTTACCTTCCCCCAGGGTCTGGCGGACGATTTCCTCCACGTCCGCCGGTTTCACCCGCATATACAGGATGTTATCCGGCAGAATCGTTACCAGCGGGGCCTGCGAGCAGATGCCCTGGCAGCCGCTGCGGGTAACCGGAATGTCTCCGTTTTTACTCTCCGATTTAAATTGCACGACCGCTTTAGCGCCCGTGTCGGCGATGCATTTAAAAAAGGCATCGTACACGGCTTGCGAGCCATTGGCCCGGCAGCCCGTGCCATCACATACAATCACCCGCCGGCCCGCCACCTGCGGCAGTTTATTACCTGCTTGTGCTGCTTTGTCTTTTGTAGCTATCATCAGCATGCCTCCTTCTTGGCTGCGGCAACTTGTTCCTGTTTTTGCAGATCCTCAATCAGTTTCACCGCAGCTTCTGGTGTCATCCGGCTGTGTACTTCCCCGTTTACCATCACCACCGGTGCCAGGCCGCAGGCGCCCAGGCAGGCCACGGTCTCGAGGGTGAACAGCATGTCCGGCGTGGTTTTTTTCTTTTCCGTAACGCCCAGCTTTTCCCGCAGGGCTTCCAGGATGGGGATAGAACCCTTTACATGGCAGGCCGTGCCGTCGCAGAGCCGGATGACGTATTTGCCTTTCGGTTCCAGGGCGAAATAGGTGTAAAAAGTGGCTACGCCGAACACCCGCGCCGGCGGGATTCCCAGGGCGGTGGCTACATAGTTTAATACCTCCTCAGGCAGATAGCGGTACTCGTCCTGCACCGCCTGAAGAATCGGAATGAGTTTGGACGGCTGGCGCTTGTACTTGTCAAGGATCGCGCAGACCGCCTCAAATTTTTGCGACCGGATCGGCCGCGTTTGGGTTGCTTCCATCTTTGGATACTCCGTCTGATAAATTGGGTTGGTTTATATGATCAGCCAGCTTGCGGGACAACGCCGCAAGCGAATAGTACAATTCTTCATTCTGAACGATAATATGTCCGGGTAAACTCAGGCTTACGGGAGAAAAATTCCAGATGGCCCGGATTCCGCCTTCCACCATCATTTCCGCGGTCTTCTGGGCGTGTTCGCCCGGAACCGTGATAATCCCGATTAATATGTGCATCCGTTTGGCCAGGTTGGTCATCCGGTCAATCGAGAGCACCGGGTGGCTGTATATTTCCCTGCCGATTTTGGCCGGATCGCTGTCAAAGGCCGCCACGATATGAACGCCGTATCTCTTGAGCCGTTCATACCCCAGCAGGGCGGCGCCCAGATTACCCGCCCCGGCCAGGAAGGCATCATTGACATTGTTCCAGCCCAGGAAATCCTCAATCGCCAGTATCAGCGAAGGAACGTGGAATCCCACCCGCGGTTTACCGATGATGCCGGTGGCCTCCAGGTCCTTGCGCACCTGGGTCGGGTCAAAATTCAGGTGCCGGCCGATATCGCTGCAGGAAATGTTCTCGACCTTATTCTCATCATAACTGCGCAGAAGATGGACATAGATGGGCAGGCGCCGCATGGTCGCCTCCGAGATACCGCTCTTGTATTCCATTTCTATTCTCCGGTTTAATCGAGAAATATATATCGAGAAAAATTTCTCGTATTAAATATAACCCACATTTCGCCGTCTGTCAACTGGTACAAAGAAAAATTTTAATCAAATAAAAAAAAATTCAAAATTTTTTTAGTACATATATAACAATGGTTTACGTTGATTTTATAAAATAACAGGAAAAATTTTAGGCAATTGCGGGCATCGGCCTTATGATAGACGCCAGCGTCAAAAGCTCTTCGATCCCTTGTTATTGGGAAGCCAGAGCCGTTTTTGGATGTCAATATCGACTTTTGGCGGTTCCGTCATGATAGAGAGGCTTTTTTGCTCCAGAAAGGTTCTACAGGATGATATGGAAGACAGCCAGGCTGGTTTTGACTGTTAGTATATGTCTGGCAGTAGGTTATGTTGGATCGATGGCTACGCGGGAGTCGATGGCGGGGTGGTATGCTGGGCTGGCCAAGCCGGTATTTGCGCCGCCGGGGTGGGTGTTTGGGGTGGTGTGGACGGTGCTGTATGTGATGATGGGGGCGGCGGCGTTTGTGGTGTGGGAGCGGGGGGTGAGGAACCGGGAGGTGCGGATCGGGCTGGAGCTGTTTGTGTTGCAGTTGGTTTTGAATGCGCTGTGGACGCCGCTGTTTTTCCGGCTGCACTGGGTGGGGACGGCGCTGGTGGAGATGGTGGTGCTGTGGGTGGTGATAGGGATGACGGTGCGGCAGTTCTGGCGGGTGAGGAAGGCGGCGGGGATATTGCTGTTGCCGTATCTGGGCTGGGTCGGGTTTGCTATTGCGTTAAACGGGGCGATCTGGTATTTGAATCGGTGAGTTTTCCGGATTGTGGATTTGTTAACAGAAAAAATGACAGGGTGATCGATGCAGTATGTATTGCTGGTAGTGGGATTTGTGCTGCTGGTGAAGGGAGCGGACTGGCTGGTGGAGGGTGCGTCATCGGTGGGGCGGCGGCTGCGGGTTTCGGACCTGGTGATCGGGCTGACGGTGGTGGCGTTCGGGACGTCGGCGCCGGAATTGTTTGTGAACCTGGCGGCCAGCATCAAGGGAAATGCGGCGATCGCGATTGGGAATGTGGTGGGCAGCAATATCGCGAATATTTTATTGATCTTGGGGGTGGCGTCGCTGATCTATCCGCTGGCGGTGGGGAAGGGGACGGTGTGGAAGGAGATACCGCTGAGCCTGCTGGCGGCGGTGCTGCTGGGGGTGATGGCGAATGACCGGTGGATTGATGGGGGGCAGGAGAACGTGCTGGGCCGGATCGACGGTCTGGTGTTTCTGGCGTTTTTTGTGATATTTATTTACTATACGGCTGGGATTGCCAAACGAATCGAGGGGATGGAGGAAGTGGTGCCGCAGAAGCAATTCAGCGTGCCGCGGTCGGCGCTGATGATCGGGGTGGGGCTGGCGGGGCTGGTGCTGGGGGGCCATTGGGTGGTGGAGGGAGCGGTGCATATTGCGGAGCGGGCGGGGGTGAGCCAGTCGCTGATCGGGCTGACGGTGGTGGCGGTGGGGACGTCGCTGCCGGAGCTGGCGACCTCGGCGGTGGCGGCGTACAAGAAGAATGTGGAGATTGCGGTGGGGAATGTGGTGGGGTCGAATATATTCAACATCTTTTTTGTATTGGGGATCAGTGCGGTGGTGAAGCCGCTGCCATTCGCAAAAGGTGGGAACCTGGATATCGGGATGGCGGTGCTGGCGAGCCTGCTGCTGTTTGTGTGCATGTTTATAGGAAAGAAACATTTGATGGAACGGTGGCAGGGGGCGGTGTTTCTGGCGATGTATGCGGGTTATATCGGGTGGCTGGTGCACCGAGGGTAAGGGTATGTTTCTGAAGGATTTTCTGCTGGTGTTTGTGCCGATGTTTGTGGCGGTGGATGCGCTGGGG
>JAKQBU010000171.1 GCA_029573975.1 Planctomycetota bacterium | reverse complement strand
CCCGGCTGCCAACACCTTTTTCTCGTGGTGAATTTTTAACTGGCATTCAATGCTACTCTTTACAGCGATGATTTTACCCCGTAACCTTTGAACCTGAAATAGGTTAAAAGCTCTCAGAAGCTCTCAGAAGCTCTCAGAATTCCGGGAAGGTTTCCGATGAAAAAAAACTGCCCGAAAATGTCGGGCAGTTGGAAATCCTAAGGGTTTTTGCCTGTCAACTTTCTTTGGTTGGCGGGGAAGCTGGTGGCTGGGTTGTTTCGGATTTACTTTCCGTTTTGGTTTCCGCGCTTGACGCAGCGGGTTTATCTTCTGAATGGGCTGATCGCGACAACCCGGAGGGAGATCGGTGGTCGGTGGCGTAAAAACCGGGGCCTTTAAATACGATACCCACCGGAGTATAAACTTTATGCAAAGCCTTCTTCCCGCATTCCGGACAGCGGGTCAGCCGCGCTTCTGAAAATTTTTGCTGCCTTTCGAAACGAACCCCGCAATTCTCACAGCGGTAGGTATAAACTGGCATATCTCACCTCTATAACAGTAGAACGACTTCCTTTTTCTAAAATGTAATTATAGCACCCGGAACTTTTTTTGCAAGCGATCGCGGACGATTCATATAATAAATTAACATTGTTTCACCCGCCGGTTTTCCATGACCTGGATAAAAATCACGCCGAAGAGGACCAGCAGGCTGCCGACGATCTGCATGAGGGAAAACCTTTCTCCGAGGAGAAAATAAGATTGGATCGCCGTCAGCGCGGGTTCCAGTGTGGCGATCAGGTTGGCGTTGCTGGCGGGTAAATAATTCATGCTCAAGGTATACAACCCGTATCCTCCCAGGGTTGGCCCAAGGGAGAGCGCCAGAAGCAGCAGCCAGCCGCCCCAGGCGTTCCCTAGCCAGAAAATGGAAGGTTTTTCCGCGCTGCCCATATAAGTCAGTGGCAGTTGGGCGTACATTAAAATAAATAACGATCCGATGCCGAAGGAATAGAACAGCGCCGTCCAGGAGTTGATGCCCCGGTTGGTTGAGGATTTCCCCATCAGGCTGTAAACTGCAAAAAACACCCCCGATGAAAGGCCGGTGATAGCCCCGAGGGGGTTGAGCTTCCAGGTGGCCGGATCGTAGGCGCCGGCGACCAGGATGCAGCCGGCGATGCTGGCGAGGACTGCAACGATCTTCACCCAATCCAGCCTCTCCTTGAACAGGATCCATCCGAAAATGGCTGTGAAGGCGGAAGATCCATAGGCAAGAACCGTTGAAACGGCGGCGCCGTTCAACTGTACCGAAATGGTCCAGGCGCTATTAAAGATAGAAAGGACGAACCCGTAAAGTAGGATGAACCCGAAGGTACCCGCTGGCAGGTGCAGCCTCTTTCTGGAAAACAACAGGAAAGCGATGCCCATCAAAAAAGCCAGGAGACCATCTCGCCAGAAGGCAAGCACGAAAGGCGGCATCCTGTAATGGATGGACAGGTAGCGGATGAATATGGCTGTGGTCGACCACACCAGGGTGCCAGCCAGAGCGATCAGGGTGCCTTTATTAAATCGCGTCATGAACCAGTCCTTCCCAATCCTAAGCTTATACGGAAGGCGCAGCCCGCCAGATCTGGTAAAGACCCAACCGTCCTCCCTGTCCATCCGACTCAAATTCTTTTACCACCGAAAAACCGGTCTCTTTTGCCAGCGTCGACAGTTCCCTGCTGGAGAACTGGTGAATGTAACGCAGCCCGGGTGTTGCTGTCTCGCCTGGAAGAATATGGCGCCAATCGAGCAGCGTATCGCCTTCCTCCAATTCT
>JAKQBU010000157.1 GCA_029573975.1 Planctomycetota bacterium | reverse complement strand
ACCGGCTGGTCATAAAAATTGATTTGAGCGGGGTCCAGGATATAAATGCGGTTGTCAGCCCAGAGAAAATTACCCAGATGCATATCTTTTTGGAGAATGCCGTGGATATGCAGATGGGCCAATTGGCTGATGACGGACAGAAGCAGGTTTTCTCTTTTGCTGCGGTCGGCGGACGTCTGAAACAGGGTAAATACATCGGCGGCATGGGGAATGTATTCGGCGGCCAATGCCCAATCGCCCTTGTCGGTTTTGCCGTAAAACAGCGGTTCCGGACGAAGAATTTGCAGATTCCGCAGTTTCTGGAGAGCGTTCCACTCCCTCATGACATGGCGGTAGGCACTGAAGCGGCGGCTGAACACCTTGACAATGACGGGCTGATCCTGCCAGAGGGCGGAGAATATCCGCCGTGTGCCGGGTACCTCGCGAATCAGGCGGCATTCCCGGCAAATAAAACCGCCGGTACGCTGACCGGCGGGATAAACCGTGATTTCTGGCAGGTTTTCTGCTGTCTGCATGAAGCATCCTGTACAGGGATCGTCCGCTTTTATTTTTTAAGCGGCATTTATCCCAGCCTTGTATCACAAGCCGCCCGTTAAGTCAAGGCCGGATATGAAGATGGAGGCAATGGCGGAAGAATATATCTATGGAAAATTGGAAATATTTTAGTATAATCATCCGTTACACTTGGGTAATTCAGGAAGACTATGAGTGACGTTTTTTTTGTTATAGCATGTATTTTACTGGTTGGGCAATTACTGATCACCCTTCAGGTCATCGGCAATGCACGGTATGCGCTGAAAAAATCAGAAAAGGTGCGTGACTGGTACCGGCCGTCGGCGATTCTGATTGTACCCTGCAAGGGGCTGGACGCAGCATTTGAACAGAATATTCTGTCTTTTTTTCATCAGGACTATCAGCCCTACCGGTTGTGGTTTGTCGTGGAAGACACATCTGACCCGGCATGCGCTCAATTAAATCAAATCATCGGTCGCTACAGCCCCCAGTCGTCGGCTCATGAAATCCGGGTGTTTGTGGCGGGAAAGACGGCCGGCTGCAGCCAGAAGCTGCATAATATTCTGTTTTGTTACCGGCAGATCCCGGCGGATGTGGAAGTACTGGTCTTTGCCGATTCGGATGCCTGTGCCGACAACGACTGGCTGAGCCATATTGTGTATCCGTTCCATTCCGGCAAAAAAGGAGCCGCCAGCGGGTATCGCTGGTTTGTCCCGAAAACCAACAATACGGCAACACTGGCTTTGTGCTGCATTAATGCCGTGGTAGGGCAGGTTCTGGGCAATACTCGGTTTAATCAGGCCTGGGGCGGGTCCATGGCCATTCCGGCATCCACATTCCGGGAACTGGATCTGGAGACCATCTGGTCCAGGTCGATCAGTGACGACCTGACGCTCAGTTCCGCGGTGCGGCGATCCGGCAAAAAAATGATCTATGTGCCATCCTGCATGGTGGCATCCTATGAGACGACAACGTGGCCGAAATTGTTTGAATTTGTTCGCCGGCAGTTTCTGATTACCCGCGTGTATGCCATCCGAACCTGGCTGTTCGGACTGTTCAGCATCCTGTTCAGTGTGGGCGGGCTTTGGCTGATGATTGGGACCGCGGCTTTTGCCCGGCATATACAGGATAAAAATGCGACGTTCTTTGCAATCACTGCAGCGGCAATTCTGCTGGCTCAGTTTGCCCGGGCGGTCATTCGTCAGCGAATGATTTCTCATCTGCTGGTAAAAGATATAAAAGCCATGCGAGCGGCGGCCTGGGCGGATATTCTGTTCTTCTGGGTTTGGGGGATTATTCTTCTGATTGGGATTGTTAGTTCGGCTTTTGGCAAGACCATCTGCTGGCGCGGGATACGCTATCGCATGAACAGCCCGCTGGATGTGGTTGTTGAACAATAAAACCGGCGGATAAATCAGTGCCCGACGACCGCGATTCC
>JAKQBU010000135.1 GCA_029573975.1 Planctomycetota bacterium | reverse complement strand
ACCGGCTTTAAAACCATCCGCACCGACAGCGTGGACCGGATGACCGAATTTCTGCCGCACCCGCTAAACGGCGAATATGCCGGGCGCCGCTGTGACAACCGCCAGTCTTTCGTCTGGTGGCTCTACCCCGCCTATCTGCTGGAAAAGACTGATCCGCAGGCGCAGAGCCTGGCCCGGCTGCTGGACTACTCCTTCGAACCGGTCCACGACTGCTGCGTGGGCGTCTTCGAAAACAAGCTGGGCGGTCGCGTCTGCGTCCAGGGCTATTACCCCTGGACTTTCCTGCAGAACCTCTCCCGCAGTTGGCAGTTGAAATCCGTCATGCGCTGGCTCTCCAAGGACACCCTGCCCGGCTATATCGCGTCCTTCCATAAAATCAATCTCTGGATACGCCAGCCGCAGAACGGCAAGATCGCCCTGGCCTTCACCAACGCCTCCTTCGACCCGGCGGACAATGTGATCCTCATGCTTCGCACGGACAGCAAAATAATCAGACTCTACGACATGGACTGCAACCAGACCATCCTCCAGTCCAATGAAACCGACGGTCCCTACCGCAAGTTCGTCATCCCGCACGTCGATCCCTGGCAAATCCGGCTGCTGGTCACGGAACCGAATCCCCAAAATTAGCCCAAAACAATATAAATGGCTGTCTGAACTAGAAGGATCAAAACCGCCCAGAATCGCAGATCAGAAAAAATCCTCCCTCCGTCCGGCCTTTGTGCCGGTTCCGGCTTTTCTGATTTCAAGCTGATTACCCATCCTGCCAGCGTTAAGAGGGTAACGACAAATAGCAGCAATACCGCCCATAGCGGCACCCTGGCGGTAAGCTCATAAAACCATTTCGCCGCCGGCTTCAAAACACCAATCAGGGCCTCTCGTACCGCCGCTACAAATCCGACTTCTGCGATAATGGATGTCAAAACTTCCGATAAAATCCCTATCATGTCACGATCCTTTCGATGACCAGGTCAGAGCAGCCAGTGCGTTGGCGGGCCGGCTCGGGGTAAACAGGCTGATCACAACCGTTACAACCACTCGCATGACAAACGACCACCAGGCAATGAACAGAAACGGATTGGCCGCCTGAAAGATGCCGTCCTTTATCCAGAACAGGGTAAAGCTGGTTATCAGCCCGGCCACCAGCCCGGCGATAGCGCCGTAGCTGTTTGCCCCTTTCCAAATCATTCCCAGCAGCAGGATGGCAAAGGTCGGTCCCTGGAACAGGGATAAAAGCGTCTGCATGGCACTAAATACTCCCTCAAATTTATCGGTAAGGGGCGCCATCAAAACTGCCAGCCCGATAAAAGCAGCGGTCAAAATCCGGCCCACTTTATACAGATGACGCTGGTCAGCGTCTTTGTGGATATATTTTTTATACACATCCATCGTCCACAAGGTGGAGGCGGAATTGAGATACGCATCCGCACCGCTCATTACCACTACGAGGAATCCCGCAAACACCAACCCCAGTAATCCGGGCGGCAGCATATTTTGCAGCATATAGGGATAAATCTTGTCCTGTTCCGGAAGATTCGGATACAGGGCAAAACCGACCATGCCCGGAATGACGATTAAAATCGGAATCGTCAGTTTCAGGGCCGCGCCGAACAGGACCGATTTTTTGGCATCCCTGGCATTTCCAGTACCCAGGTTTCGCTGGACAATCGCCTGGTTGCCCACCCAGTAAGCTGGCGACAACACCAGCGCCAATCCGAAAAATACCGCCGACCAGGACATCGGATGGGTAGTGCTGGCGGGCAGCAGCAGGTGGAAGAAATCTTTGCGCTCCGGCCCGCCAACGGCCTGCACTGTCTCCACCAGGCCGTCGATACCACCCACCTTGATTAATCCCACTACCAGAATAATGATGCTCCCCATCATCAGGTTGGCATATTGTATCATATCCGCCATAACAACGGCTTCCAGACCGCCGAAAAAGGTGTATAAGCCGACTACGGAACCCGTTATCAGAATCGAGACCCATTTCGGCCAGCCCAGCATCACCTCCAGCACCGTGGCCGCACTCCACAAAAAAATTCCCAGATTCGCCACCAGAAACAAGCCCCATAAAATCGCAATCAAGGTCCGCACCCCATCGTTATAACGCCGGCCGAGATATTCCGGAATGGTATAGACTCCCGCTTTCCAGTAGAGAGGGATAAACAGAAAAGCCGCCAGCACCATCGCCGGAACACAGCCGATCCAGTCGAAATTGGCCATGGCCAGCCCCATACCATAGGCACTGCCTGCTACGCCGACCAGCTCCAGCGCCCCAATATCCGTGACCACCATGGAAATACCGACCATCCACCAGCGCAGCTTGCGGCCGCCCAGAAAGTAATCCTCACTGGTCTTTTGTTTCTTGCCGATCCAGTACCCCAGACAGGGAAAAAGAAATAGATATACCACAACAATTACGATATCGAATGTCTGTAGATTTTTCATCAATCACTTTCCCGATTTTAAAGTAATTTTTGACCTTTAATGTACCAGAATCATGGCAAAAGCAATATATAAAAAAATTTTTCTCCGTAAATTAGGGTGTTCTCATCTTGAAAAGATATTATAATTTACATAAGCCAACTGATGACATGTGGTCATCTTTTATGGAGATAAACAGATTATGAGGCATTCAAAATCAATTTTCCCCATGTCTCTCACGGTTCTGGCACTTTTGCTCGCCCTGGGTGGTTGCCGCCAAAATCAGTCTTCCCTATCCGATCGGGTCATCCACCTCTTCAATGGCAAAGATCTAAACGGCTTTTACACCTACCTGAATGGCCGCGGCCGCGATGTGGACCCGAAAAACGTCTTTACGGTACGGGACGGCATGATCCGGATTTCCGGTGAAGAGTTCGGTGGGTTGGTGACACAAAAGGAATACGAAAATTATCATATGATTGCCGAATTCAAGTGGGGCGAACAGACGTTCCCGCCGCGGGTGGAAAACGCCCGGGACAGCGGACTGGTGATTCATTCCCAGGGCAGGGACGGGGCCTTCGGCGGCACGTGGATGTTCGGAATCGAACTGCAGATAATCGAGGGCGGCACCGGTGACTTTATCGTTGTTGGAGATGGCCGCCAGGAATTTATGCTGACCTGCCCCGTCGGTGCGGACGGCCATATCTTTAATGAACAAGGCACACCTGTAACCATCCACGGCGGCCGCATCGACTGGTGGGGGCGCGACCCCGGCTGGAAGGATGTCAAGGGCTTCCGCGGCTCGCAGGACCTCGAAAAACCGCTGGGCCAGTGGAATCGCTACGAGTGTATCGCCGACGGCCAGACCATCACCGTCATCCTGAACGGGGTAGTGGTCAACCGCTGCCTGGACGTTCAGCCGCGTAAAGGGAAAATCCAGATCCAAACCGAAGGAGCAGAAGTCTTCTTCCGGCGGCTCGACCTGATCCCACTGTCAGAAAATACAAAATAGGCGGAATCTATAAGCTCCAGCGAATCGGCAGATCATGTTCCACGTGCAGCAGATCGAGTACCCGCCCCACCACCGAATCCACCAGGTCGAGAATCGTTTCCGGCGCCATGTAAAATGCCGGGGAAGCCGGGCAGATGATTCCCCCCGCCTGCGTTATTTTCCGCATGTTTTCCAGATCCATCGCCGTCAACGGCGCCTCCCGGTGCACCAGGATCAGGGGCCGCCTTTGCTTCAGGCTGACATACGCCGCCCGCAGTAGCAGCGTATCCGCCAGCCCCGCCGCCATCGCCGCCACGCTGTGCGAGGAACAGGGGCAGACCACCATGGCATCCACCGGATAGGAGCCGCTGGCCAACGGACTGAATAAATTCTGATTGTCATACAACATAACTCGCTCACTTTCCCGCCCCAGCAGCGAGCTGACATTCCGCTGGGTAATGCCCAACTCCTCGATCAGCAGTTGTCCGGCCAATTGCGTGATAATCACATGAATCGTGCAGCCGGCCTTCTCCAGCAGATCCAGCAGTCGCTGGGCATAAATCACCCCGCTGGCCCCGCTGATACCCACTATAACCGCTTGTGTTTTCCCGGTCATAACCAAATGCTCCTGCAAAAATCTCTCTCAGTCGCGGGCCGGAAATTTCCTTTTTATCAGCGGCAGCACCGCCCACCCCGTCAAGGCCCCCGCCAACAAACCGCATCCGGCCCATACCGCCTCCCATAAATCCGTATCGGCAAATTCCAGATACTGCCGTGCCAGCAGGGCCGCACTCACGGCTAATAATAACGGCCATAGAAAAACCGCGATGCTCGCCCAAACCAGCCCCGCCGCACTGTACGGCCCCCGCCGCGGCGCTGCCCAGGCTGCCCGGCACCCATGCGAATCGGGGCAGCCGGCACATTCTTCGGCCTGGCCAGATGCGGAATCCGCCTGATCATTCCGTTCTCTTGGCTCATTCGTCATCGCATTCATGCCCTATTTTTCCGGCTTGCCGGCCGCCTCCGGATTTTTCGCCGGAATCCCGGAAGCCTGCGCCGCCTGCACCGCTTCTAACAAAATTTTCACTTCCGGATTCTCCGGCATCTGTTCCGCCGCCTGCTTCAGGGATTCCCGGGCCGGATCGTATTGTTTTAACTGATATTGATAATACCCCCGCAGAAACAGCAGCATCGGCTGGCCGGTCCGCTCTTCCCAGCGCTGCAAATCCGCCATTCGCTGGTCCAGCCTCTCCCGGCTGGGAAACAGCCGCTGCAAATCCACCGGCGCCTGGGCCAGTTCCTTCGATAGGCCAAAAGCCTTCTGCAGGAAGAAGGCCGAACTCATCAGCTCCCCCGCCGCAAACAGGGCATGGGATTTAGCCAGGTACGGCAGCGGATTTCGGCTGTCATAAAACACCGCCGTATCAAACGCGTTCGCCGCCGCATAAAATTTCCCCTCGTTCATATAGTGTTCCCCCTTTTTCATGTATTCGCTCATCTGCTTTTCCTGCAGCGGGCTCCGTTTCCCGCCGGCATCCCCGGCCGCCGGCAATGTACCATACCCGCTCCAGGAAGGCTCGGAAACCGCCTCTCCCGTCTGGGAAAGATTCGGCGGCGAATTGGTTACTCCCGTCGCCGGCTGGGCCTGTATCGCCGGCATCTGCCGGTAACTTTCCAACAGGTCCGCATACACCTCCCCGATATCATAGGAGGAGCTTTCGACGGCATTCAAATCCGATGAATCCCCTGCTGGTATCAGAAGGTCACTGGAAAGAGCCTGATTCTCTTGCAGAACATCCATTTGCGGTTCCGTTACCATTCGGGTCTGCTCGCTGGTTAACGGCGGCAGTTTCCCCCTGGATTCCACCGCCGGCAATTGCCCCGGAATAGTCAGCGACAATGGCTGACTCGGCCACGGGGAACGCGTCAAACCCGGGGAACCTGTCGTGTAATCAGGCACCGATATCGGCTCAATCCGCAGCGAGGAAGAACCCGACCGGCTTAAAGGCCGCACCGACAGATCACTGGAATAGG
>JAKQBU010000132.1 GCA_029573975.1 Planctomycetota bacterium | reverse complement strand
TATGTCCTGCAAACCGCAGCCGGCCAGACCCGCGAATTAGCTGTTCCCGCGCTTCCCAGCCCGCTGGAGCTTTCCGGCCCGTGGCAATTGTCCTTCCCGCCCCACGGGGGCGCGCCGGACCAGGTAACCCTGGATACGCTGATTTCCTGGAGTGAGCATACCGACCCCGGTGTGAAGTATTTCTCCGGGACCGCCGTCTATACCAAAGAGTTCCCATTGTCTCCGGACCTGCTGGCGAAGAACCGCCGCTTGTCTCTGGACCTGGGCGAGGTCCAGGTGATGGCCGAGGTAAAACTCAACGGCAAAGACCTGGGTATCCTGTGGAAGCCCCCGTTCTGCGTGGATATCACCGATGCCGCCGCCGCCAATAATCGCCTGGAAATAAAAGTCGTCAACCTCTGGATCAATCGCATGATTGGCGATGAATTCCTGCCCGAAGACTGCTCCCGCAATCCGGACGGCACCCTCAAGGAATGGCCGCAGTGGGTCATCGAAGGCAAACCCAGCCCCACCGGCCGCTACACCTTCACCAGTTGGAAACTCTGGTCCAAAGATGAACCCCTCCAGCCGTCCGGCCTACTCGGCCCCGTCACCATCCGGACCGCTGAGCAGATTACCCTGCCGTAAGCAGAACGGAACATCCGCCGGCTAAAAATCAAGCCGCCCCGGTGGTCCGGCGGACCAGATTCATCGCCTCCACGAACTGGTCCCGGGCCTTCTCCAGGTAGGCATTGATTTCGTCCACATAGCCATCTGCCGAAGCGGACCAGACGCGGTTCAAATACCGTTCGCCCGCCGCAAAATGGCTCATCACATCCGCATACACCTGCAACCCGTGGGCATGCGCCAGGCTCTCCCTGGCCCCGATAAAGGTCCCCAGGTCTTCTTCAAACAGCCGGCTCACCTCATGCCGCATATCGTAGGCATCGATGGCCTGTTTTTCCGTATTCAGCCGGACGATGTTCTCCACAATCCGCCCCAAGCTGGCCATAATATCCTGAAGATTCGCGGCCTGCCGCGTTTCCGACCGGCTGTGCTTGCGGGTATGCCAATGCAGCAGAACGACGCCGGCCACTCCCAGCAGCAGCGCCCCGCCGAAATACCCCCACGGTACGTTCGCCTTATCGGCCGAGGCCGCCAGCGCCCCGCCTAAAAAGCCGGCTCCCAATATGATAAATCCCAGATTTTTCATGTGCACCTTTCTATGGCTGAACGCTGCTCTTATAAATGTAAAATAAGGCAAATCCCACACCGACCAGGGCTTCTCCCACAATCAGCCCCGCCGCGACCGGTATCCCCACTTCCTCGCTGAAGCGTTTGCCCTTGATCCAGTCGGTCAAAAACCGCAGTCCCGTTCCGACCGCATAGGTCAGCACGATATTGAACGGCAGATAAAAGCCCAGCCCCACCAGGATCCCCAGCCCACCGATGCCGCTGGCGCTCAACACCGCACCCAGCCCCGCACCGGCGATATACTTCTGCACGGGGATATCCCCTCCCAGGATTCCCGTAATCACAGCAGCCAGTGCCTTTGCCTGTGGCGCCGGCAGCTTTTCACTCCCCAGTCCGTAGGCCCGGTGCAGGACAAAAATCATCACCATGACCAGAATCGGTCCCAAAGCCGATCCCAGAAACTGGGCATAACCTTGGACCCGCGGGCTAGCCCCGACCATATATCCCGTTTTCAAATCCTGCATCAGGTCCGTTGCCTGCGCCATCGCCACGCAGGCGGCCGCTCCCACCATCACCGAGGCGATAATCGCCGCCTTGTCCGCCAGCCCGCTGCAAATGACAATCATGATGGTTACCGCAATCAGTGTCATCCCGCTAAGGGGATTCCAGTTGGTTCGCCCGGCGCATTCCGATAAAATCACCCCCGCCATCCAGATCCACACCGTTCCAAACAGCGCGATTATCGCCCCGCGCAGGATTCCCATCTCTTTCGTACTCATCAGGGCAATCAGGAACAGCACCACCATGGCCGCCGCCACCCCGATATACAGCAGCCGGATCGGCATCTCATCTTTCGAATGGGCGGTTTTGGCCCCGGCGGCCTTTTGCATGCTCCGCACCGCGCTGACGATCAGCGGCAGGGCAAACGCAATCCCCGTCAGCGCCCCGCCCACCAGCATTCCGATCCCCACCGGCCGAAACAGTTGGACGCGCAGGTAATCCGGCATCGTTTTGCCCAGCGTTTCCAGCTCCGCCGGGCCGGGCAGAAGATTCATTTGGTTCAGTACCGGCGCCAGAATCCAGTAGCAGGTGAAACCGCCGATCAGGAAACAAAAGCCGCCCTTGCCCGCAATAAACGCCACGCCGATCGTCATCAGCGAAATGTACCAGATACCGTTCATATACTCCGGCATTCCGATCAGGCTGCCCAGGTTCCAATACTCCACTTCGGTGCTGCGGCTGGCAAAATGCACCGCTCCGCTCACCGCAATCCCCCCCAGCAGCAGCAGCGCCTTATGCACGCCCGCCCCCGGCGATTTCAAAATGGTGG
>JAKQBU010000121.1 GCA_029573975.1 Planctomycetota bacterium | reverse complement strand
CACCTATGTCTATCAGACCCGGAAATATTTCGGCAGTTTCCTGCTGGTGCTGGGACATACCGATGCGATCACCTTTGCCGGCGGGACCGGCGAGAACAGCTCCTATATCCGTAAGCGGGTATTGGAAAACCTGGAAGAGTTCGGTATTCTGCTGGATGAAAAGAAAAACGAACAGGCGATCGGAAAAGAAATGAAAATTTCGCGGGATGACTCGAAGATTGAAATCTGGGTGATCCCGACCAATGAAGAAATCGTCGTGGCCCGCGCCTGTGCGAAATTGCTGAAGGAAAGCGGACGGGCCTGATATCCATAAAAGAGTTCTGGGAAAACCAGTGAAATAATTTTTGTAAAAAGGAAATACTAGTTAAGGAAAAAAGAATATGATGAAAGTTGCGGTTACGGATTATACGTTTGCGGATTTGAGTGTGGAAAAAGAAATACTGGAGCCGCTGGGCTGCCAGGTGGTGGGCCATCAGAAATTTCAGGGAGAAGAAGCCCTGAAAGAGCTGGTCAAGGACGCCGATTATGTCATTGCCCAGTTTGCCCCCGTCAACGCCAATGTCATTAATGCCATGCAGAAGAACCAGATTATCGTCCGGTACGGTATCGGCTACGATAACGTGGATTGCAAGGCCGCGGCGGCGAAAAACATTCCCGTCTGCAACGTGCCGGATTTCTGCGTGGACGAAGTGGCTGATCACGCGGTGGCGATGATCCTGGCCCTGGCGCGGAAAATCGTTCCCAATAATGTGGTTGCCAGCGGCCAATGGAAACTGGCCGTGCCGCTGGACCAGATGTTTGTCATGAAGAAGCTGACCGTGGGACTGGTTGCCTACGGCAAGATCGGCAAAGAGGTGGCCTTGCGTCTGAAACCCTTCAAATGCAAAGTCCTGGTCTTCGATCCGGTCGTCGATGCCGCCGTCATCAAAAAGGACGGCTTCACCCCCGCCACCCTGGACGAGATTTATGCCCAGTCCGACCTGGTCTCCCTGCATTGCCCCAGCAACGAGCATACCAAGCAGATGATTAACACCCAAAGCATCGCAAAGATGAAAAAAGGCGTGATGTTCGTCAATACCTCGCGCGGCACCCTGGTCAAGACGGATGACCTGGTAGCCGCCCTGAAAAGCGGGCATATCAGCGCCGCCGCCCTGGACGTCACGGATCCCGAACCGATTCCCTCCGACAGCCCGCTGCTGAAGATGAACAATGTCATCATCAACAGCCATATCGCCTCCGCCAGCGTGGCGGCGGTATTGAACCTGCGGAAGAGCGTAGCCGCCACGGTGATCAGTGCCATCAAGAAGGAGAAATTGCCCAACGTGGTCAACGGCGTCAAGAAGTAAAATCAATACCTAATTTGGATAAGGATACCATCCTCTATGGCAAATTTTAATCAGGTAAAGCCCGAAAAATTGCAGGCTTTCTGCATCGAGGCCATGTGCCGGGCGGGCATGAAGAAACCGGATGCCCGGATCACCGCGGAAATCCTGGTCACCACGGATACCTGGGGCACATTAACCCACGGGACCAAGCAGTTACGCGGATTGCTGAAGAATTTCCGCGATCAGCGTATGGATGTCAATGCCTCCGGTGAGATCATTGCCGAAGGCCCCGGCTGGGCCATGTACGACGCCCATATCTCCATGCCGATGGTGGTTTCGCACCAGGCGATGAATACCGCCATAGCCAAGGCCCGGGAGTGCGGCATCGGGATGACCGGCGTGAAAAACAGCGGCCATTTCGGCGCGGCCGGCTATTATGCCTGGATGGCCGCCCAAAAGGACATGATCGGCCTGTCGTTCAGCAATGTCGATCCCGGTGTGGCGGTTCCCGGTTCCAGGGTCCCGGTTCTGGGCACCAATCCCCTGGCCTATGCGGTTCCGGCCGGTAAGGAATATCCCGTGTTTCTGGATATCGCCACCAGCGTGGTGGCCGCCAGCAAAATCTATGCGGCCCAGGCCCTGAAGAAGCCAATCCCGGAGAACTGGCTGCTGGACAAAGACGGCGTTCCCACCACCAATCCGGCCGGCTATCCCTATGAAGGCGCAATGATGTTTATGGCCGGCCACAAAGGCTATGGTATCGCCCTCATGGTGGAAATATTGACCGGCATCCTCTGCGGCGGCGCCTTCGGCAGCCAGGTGGTCAGTTGGGTCAAGAAAATCCCCCAGCCGGTCAACCAGTCGCACACCTTTATTGCCATCAACATCGGCGCTATGATGCCGATTCAGCAGTTTAAAGACCGGATGGATCAGATGATCCGGGAGATCAAAGCGGCTCCCAAGGCCAAAGGTTCGGACCGGATTTATCTGCCCGGCGAAATGGAATGGGAGCGGCGGGAAAAGGCCCTGCAGCAGGGCATGTCGCTGCCCGAGGATGTGGCGGCCAACTTGCGGGGCGTAGCGGAAGATTATCATATTACTATTGATGATTATTTAGACTAATTCGACAGGAAACGGATTTGAGGTAATTCCATGAGTAAAAATGAAGGCAAAAAGCAAAGTAAAATTCCGGCCGGTTTGACCAAGCAGGATCTGCTGGCCATGTATGAAATGATGGTCCTGATCCGGCGGTTTGAAATCACCGCCCAGCAGCTTCTGAAAGCCGGTGAAATGCCCGGTTTTATCCATGTCTATATCGGTGAAGAAGCCACTGCGACCGGGGTATGTTACAATCTGCGGCCCATTGATTTTATTACCAGTACCCACCGCGGTCACGGCCACGCCCTGGCCAAGGGCATGTCTCCCAAGATCCTGCTGGCCGAGTTGTTCGGCCGGGATAACGGCTGTTGTCACGGCCGGGGCGGGACCATGCACCTGTTCGAGCCGAAAATCGGGCTGTTCGGCACTAACGGCATCGTCGCCGGCGGGATTCCGTCCGCCGTCGGGATCGCCATGAGCGCCAAGACCCGGAAAACCGATCAGGTCAGCGTGGGCTTCTTCGGCGATGGGGCCTCCAATCACGGCTCGTTCCACGAATCGCTCAATTTTGCCGGTGCGATGAAGGCCCCGGTGGTTTTTGTCTGCGAGAACAACCTGTACGCCACCTCCATGCCCCTGAAACGTGCGACCCAGAATCCTGAAATCGCCACCCGGGCCGCCGCCTATGGCATCCCGGGCGTGGCGGTCGATGGCAATGATGTGCTGGCGGTCTATCAGGCGACCAAGGAGGCCATCGAACGGGCCAGAGCGGGACAGGGTCCCACCCTGATCGAATCCAAGACCTATCGGCTGGCCGGGCACCACGAAGGGGAACCGGTGGCCGGAACATACCGGACCTGGGAAGAACTGGAAGACTGGAAGCAGCGCGGACCGATTGACAAACTCAAGAAACAACTGCTGGAAGAATTCAAGCTGGCCACCGAAAAAGAGATTGAGGAAATTGAAGCCCGCGTCGATCAGCAGATTTCCGAGGCCATTGATTTCGCCCGGAATTCCCCCATGCCCGATACTGCCACCGTACACGATCATGTCCTGGCCAATCCGATTAATCCCGAATTGCCTACAACCCCGGACAATGTGCCTACCGTCCAAAAGGGATGGCTGGAAGCGGTTATGGATGGGATTGCCGAAGAATTCAAACACAATCCAAATATCATCTACTTCGGCGAAGGGATCGGTGAACGCGGCGGCTGTTTCGGCCATACCAAGGGCTTGTGGGGTGTTTTCGGCGGGGACCGGTTCATTGACACGGCCATCTGCGAGCTGGCCTTCACCGGCGCTTCCGTCGGCTGCTCCGGAACGGGAGTGCGGGCGGTGGCCGATTTGATGTTTGCCGATTTTATGTTTGAAGCCGGCAGCCAGATCATCCATCAGGCCGCCAAACTCCGGTATATGAGTGCGGGGAAAGTGGAAGTGCCTATGATCATCCGCGCCCCGTTCGGCTCCATCAAACAAACCGGGCCGCATCACAGCGGCTCCTTTTATCCGATGTGGGCCCATATACCCGGCCTGCTGGTGGCGGTTCCGTCCAATCCGGCCGATGCCAAGGGTTTGATGAAAACCGCCCTGCGTGCCCACGACCCGGTCATCTTCATGGAACATAAGGCCCTCTTCGGCAGCAAAGGCCAGGTCCCGGCCGAGGAACATTTTGTCCCCTTCGGCCAGGCGAAAGTGGTGCAGGAAGGCAGCGATTTGACGATTGTTTCCTGCGGCCTGCTCCTCCAGCATAGTGTTACCGCCGCCCAGACGCTGAAAGCGAAGGGCATTTCCTGCGAAGTGATCGACCTGCGTACCATCGTGCCGCTGGATGTGGAAACCATCGCCGCCAGCGTCGCCAAGACCGGCAAACTTCTCATCGTGGATGAAGCCTGGTCGATGTGCGGCGTGGCCGCGGAAATCTCCGCCGCCATGATGGAACTGGCCTTTGATGAACTGGATGCCCCGATCGGCCGTATCTGCACCGATCCGGTCTCCTTCCCCTTCAGCCCGGCCCTGGAAAATGAGTTTATCATTACCCCGGAAAAAATCGTAACGGCTGCCCAGGATATACTGGCCGGCCGACCAATTCCGCAGATTCGTTTTTCCGGCAGAACCTCCTCCGCCGCGGCCCCTGTTGCCCCGCAGCCTGCTGTTGTGACAGCTCCTGCTGCTGCTCCGGTCGCTGCTGCGGCCCAGCAAACCCCAGCCGCCGGTCTGGCCAAGGCCACCGTCGAGGGCATCCCGGTCATTATGCCCAATCAGGACCTGACCATTACCGAGGCGAAAGTCGTTCGCTGGCTCAAGAAGCTGGGCGACGCCGTCAAGACCGGTGAGCCGGTCGTCGAAGTGGAAACGGATAAGGCCGTCTCGGAGATCGAGTCACCTGCCGATGGCATTCTGGCGGAAATCCTGGCCCCCGAAGAAACCCTGGTCCCGCTGGCCGAGAGCCTGGCGATTATCAAACCGAAGTAAAATTACACCATAACCTTTTTGAAGGAAGAAATACTATGAATACTCAGTTGTCCATAGCAGCCTCTCGGAGCGGACGCGTGCGGATTTCGCCTCGTGCCCGTCGAACCGCCCTCCAGCGGGGTCTGGATATTGCCGCAATTACCGGAACCGGCTTTAACGGCAGAATCGTAGAAGCGGATGTCCTCCGATCGACCGGCCCGAGACGACCGGTCGCCGCTCCGATTCCCGCCCCAACCGGAAAAATGCAGACCTTCG
>JAKQBU010000120.1 GCA_029573975.1 Planctomycetota bacterium | reverse complement strand
TGGACGGGGAGTTTCGTACCCGCCCGGTGATTCTGGCCTGCTATGTCTTTTGCCTGTTATTCTTCCTGACGGCTTTTATCTACCTGCAGAGCCGGCGTGTGCTGGCCTGGTTCCATTAAAGAGCCGTATCCAGAGCCGCCTTCAGCTCCTTTTTGGAGGTCAGGCCGACGAATTTCTTCGTCACCTCCCCATCCTTGAATACCATTACCGTCGGAATCGCGCTAATCCCGAACTTCACCGCCGTATCCCGGTTATTATCCGTATCCAGCTTGCCCACTTTCGCCTTGCCGCTGTATTCGGCTGCTAATTCCTCGATCGTCGGCGCCAGCATCCGGCACGGTCCGCACCATTCCGCCCAAAAATCCACCAATACCGGTTTTTCACTGCTCAGCACTTCCCCTTCAAAATTTTTATCGGTGATTTCGATTACATTACCAGCCATCTGGTTGACTCCTTTCGCAGGGTTTCGGATTCCCGGTCATCTCATTTGAGAACCATTATTTGCACTTATTTTAGCTTCCCCCCGCTGGCAAGTCAATTCCTATCACCGGCATTTTTCCCACCGGCAAGTCAAAACATCCCGGAGTTTCACCCCAACCACCCCCGCCCCGGTTAACCTGCATAACCTCCCGCAAGGTAATAGGTTACAAAATCTGGTCCCCAAACCGCAACCCCCGCAGTATTCCGGAACCGCCGCTGGAATCTTTCTTCTGAGCTGGCGGCGCGGGCCGGACCCGGCTGGCCTTGCCTGCCCCCTGGTCCTTTTCCCCGCCCTTTTTCGCCGGCTGGCCGTCCCGCTGCTTCCGCATCGACAGGGAAATCCGGCTGCGCGGCAAATCCACCTCAAGGACCGTCACCTCCACCTTCTGATGCACCTTGACCACCTCCGACGGATCCTTCACAAACCGGTCCGCCAGCTCGCTGATATGCACCAGCCCGTCCTGATGCACCCCGATATCCACAAACGCCCCAAACGCCGTCACATTGGTCACGATCCCCGGCAGCTTCATCCCCGCCTTCACATCCTCGATCTTCTCCACCCCCTGGGCAAACTGGAACACCTCGAATTGCTCCCGCGGGTCGCGCCCCGGTTTGGCCAGCTCGGAGAGAATATCGTTCAGCGTCGGCAGCCCCACCGTTTCCGTAACATATTTCCGCAAATCCAGCCGCTTTCGCAGCTCCGCCTTCTGCGTTAAATCCAGTACCGAACATTGCAGATCCGCCGCCATCGCATCCACTACCTCGTAGCTTTCCGGGTGTACCGCGCTGGCATCGAGCGGATTGCGACTATCCCGGATGCGCAAAAATCCCGCCGCCTGCTGAAACGCCTTCTCCCCCAGCCGCGTCACCTTCAGCAAATCCCGGCGCGAACCGAACGGCCCGTTCTCATTCCGGTACTTCACAATATTCTGCGCCAGCGTCGGACCCAGCCCCGAGATGTACATCAGCAGTTGCTTGCTGGCGGTATTTACTTCCACCCCCACCTTGTTCACGCAGCTAATCACCACATCATCCAGGCTCTTCTTCAACTGCGGCTGATCCACATCATGCTGATACTGTCCCACCCCGATGCTCTTGGGATCGATCTTCACCAGTTCCGCCAGCGGATCCATCAGCCGCCGGCCAATCGAAACCGCCCCGCGCACCGTGATATCCTGATCCGGAAATTCCTCCCGCGCCGCCTCCGATGCCGAATAAACCGAGGCCCCGCTTTCATTGACCACCAGAATCAGAATGCGGCTGTCCAGCCCCAGCCCTCGCAGAAACGCCTCTGTCTCCCGGCTGGCCGTACCGTTGCCGATCGCCACAGCCTCAATGTTATATTGCTCGCACAATTGCCGAATCTTCCGCCCCCCCGTCGACTCTGGCCCCGCCCCCTGATGCAGATAAACCACATCGTGATACAGCAGCTTCCCCTGCCGGTCCAGGCACGCCACCTTGCACCCCGTCCGGAACCCCGGATCAATCGCCAACATATTCTTCTGCCCCAGCGGCGAGGCCATCAGCAGCTCCCGCAGATTCTCCGCAAACACCGCAATCGCCTGCTCATCCGCCCGCTTCTTGGTCTCCACCCGGATTTCCGCCGCCATCGAAATCGACATCAACCGCTTGTAGCCATCCCGGACCGCCAGCTTCACCTGCTCGCTGGCCGGGCTCGCCCCCTTCACAAACATCGACTCCAGCAGGGCCTCCGCCTCCTCCTCCGGCACCGCCACCCGCAGCGTCAGCATCTTCTCGTTCTCCCCCCGCCGCAGCGCCAGCACCCGGTGCGACGGCGCCGCCGCCACCGGCTCGCTCCAGTCAAAATAATCCCGGTACTTCGCCGCCTCTTCCTCCTTGCCCGCCGCCACCTTGGCGACAAACTCCCCCTTATTCCAGTAAAACTCCCGCATCCGCGCCCGCGCCGCCGGGTCCTCGCTGACCCACTCCGCCATGATATCCCGCGCCCCCGCCAGGGCATCCTCCACACCGGCCACTTCCTTCGCCGGATCGATATATTTACCCGCCTCCGCCTCCACATCCACCGGCCCCTGTTCCCAAATCAGCTTCGCCAGCGGCTCCAGCCCCTTCTCCCGCGCCATCGTCGCCCGCGTCCGGCGCTTGGGCTTATACGGCAGGTACATATCCTCCAGTTGCGTCATCGTCTCCGCCGCCAGGATCTGCGCCTTTAACTCATCGGTCAGCTTCCCCTGCTCCTGGATGGAATTCAGAATGCTTTCCCGCCGCTTGTCCAGTTCGATCAACTGCTCCAGCCGGTCCCGTATCGCCGCAATCGCCACCTCGTCCAGTGATCCGGTCGCCTCCTTGCGATACCGCGCGATAAACGGAACCGTTGCCTCCCCTTCCAGCAGTTCCATCGTTGCCTTGACCTGATGTACCCCTACGTTTAATTCTTTCGCGATTCGGGGGATGTAGAGTTCATTCATCCTACCAGCTTAGACCTCCCCGCAAAGGCCGCTGTTTCTTCTTGCCTGGCTTGGTCTCGACTGCCGGTTGGGCCGCCGGCTCCGAAGCCGCTGCTGCTTTCGGTTCCTCCGGTTCCCCGCCCATCCCCTTCAGCGACAGCGATATCCGCTGTTCCGCCGCATCCACCTTTAATACCTTTACCTGTATTTCCTGCCCGTTTTGCACCACATCGCTGACCTTGCCCACCCGCTTCTCCGACAGCTCCGAAATATGGACCAAACCGTCCACCCCGTCTTCCAGCGTCACAAACGCCCCGAAATCGGTAATCCGCGCCACCTTGCCCGGATATATCTCGTTCGGGCGGTATTTCTCCTCGATATTCAGCCACGGATTGGCCTGCAAACTCTTCATACTCAGCGAAATCCGCTTTTCCTTCACATCCAGCCGCAGAATCTTCACCTCGACAATCATCCCCGGCTGGACCACATCCGAAGGATGGCGGATTCTGCCCGCCCAGGTCATCTCGCTGATGGGAATCAAGCCTTCCACGCCCGGCTCCAACTGGGCAAACGCCCCGAAATCCATCAATTTCACAATCTGGGCCTGATAGGTGGAACCCACTGCATACTTCTGCTCTACCGCCGTCCACGGGTCCCCGCCCGCCTGCCGCAGGCTCAGCGAAATCCGCCGCTTCTCCCGGTCAATCCCGATGACCACCACATCGATCCCCTGGCCCACAGCCAGAATCTCTTTGGGATCCTTGATCCGCGCCCAGCTTATCTCCCGCACATGCAGCAGCCCATCCACGCCCCCCAGGTTCACAAACGCCCCATAGTCCATCAGGCTCCGCACCACCCCGTGCCGCAACTGCCCCACCTCCAGTTCCGCCCAGACCTTCTCCCGCTGTTCCAGTTCCTCCTTCAGCAGCACATTCCGCCGGCTCAGCACCACATTCCTGTCCCCATGTTCCACCTGCGTCACCTCGCAGACATACCGCTGCCCGATCAGCGTATCCAGATTCTCGATCCGGATAAAATCAATCTGCGAGGCCGGCATAAAAGCCTTGATCCCCTTGATATCCATCTCCAAACCGCCCTTGTTCGATCCGGTCACCCGCGCCTCAACATAGGCCCCCTCCTTCAGGTTGCTCCGCACCAGTTGCTGCTCCGCCGCCTTGGTGGACAGGACCAGCAACCCGTCCCGCTGGTCATACCGGATAATCGACACCTGGACCGTGTCCCCCATTTCATACCGCTTGCCTTCCTCGCATTCCTCCGTCGGCAAAAATCCCTGCGACTTGCCCCCCAGATCCACAAACAATCCCTCATCCGACACGCTGATTACCTTCCCTTTATTCACACCCGGCGCACTGGACTGGCTGGTAGGAGTCGATACTTTCGCTTCCGCCGGTTCCTCCATCCCGTACATATCCAGCAAATCCACCCCTTCCAGGGCCGCCTCAATCTCCTGGTCCAGTGCCGCATCTTCCGCACCACTCAGATTCAATCCCGCTTTCGGATCGGCTGCGGGTTTCCGCTGCCCCTCCGCCGGAATATTCGATTGACTGTCTATATTCTGATCCTGACCCGATTCCTGCTTTTTATCATCCAATTCGCTCATAAGACTCTCTTTAAGAAGCACTTATATCTTTTTACCATGCACTCAAACTACAGTAGGGCAAATTTTATAATATTCCTTAGCCTTTGTCCATACTTCACCGGCATAAATCCTTCACCTCTTAATCGATATTCATATTCGGGCATCGGTCAAGCGGTTATGGTAAAATAGGCATTGTCCGATCCGGCCCAGTCGAATAAAATGTTACCTAAAGGTACTGTTGGCACCGCGAAAACCTGGCTGGATGAACTTCCAACCTTGAGAAAGGAATAGCACATGAAAATCCATCCTCTTCTAGCAATAAATTTTTTTCTTTTGCCGCTGGTTTTCCCCCTTACCGCCCGCGGCGAGACCGTATTCTATATCAGCCCCGCAGGGAATGACCAATGGACCGGTCGTCTGGCTAAGCCCAACGCCGGCCGCACCGACGGCCCGCTGGCCACCCTCGAAGGGGCGCGCGACGCCGTACGCCAAGTGAAAGCGAACGGGACTTTTACGGAACCGATACGGGTGCAGGTGGCGGACGGCTCCTATTCCATGAACAAGCCGGTGGTTTTCACCCCCGAAGACAGCGGCACCTCGGCCTGTCCCATCCAGTACGAAGCCGCCCCCAATGCCCGCCCGCTGTTCACCGGCGGCCGTGAAATTACCGGTTTTCAGCCGGCCGATAACGGGATCTGGACGGTTCATATTCC
>JAKQBU010000098.1 GCA_029573975.1 Planctomycetota bacterium | reverse complement strand
CGCTTCCAGAACCTTTAACCGGCTATCCAGAACCGCTACCGTCGTCATTTGATTCCGGTTCCGCGCATCATCCAGACTGTACGTCACCTCCATGATCGCGTTGGTTACCCGGTCAATCTCATTATCAATCTGGCTCATATCGAGCGCGGCCAGCACATCTCCCTTCTGCACCGCCCGATGGGGCGGCATGGCGGTAAGAGATTCCGCTACCGATTGGATCACACCCTCCTGCTGGGCATAGGCAATTCGCGCCTCGGTTGGAACCAGCTCCGCGGCACCGATGACCTTGACCTGCTTATGAAAAAGAAACGGCGCCATCAGCAATCCTGCGATCAGTGCTGCCCAGATAACCCGTCGCGTCCAGCTTATCCGATATACTTTATCCCGCAGCGTTCCCGCGGCCCGGACCAGCGGAGAGAACGGCAGATCACGATACGAAAGGCTGTTGTGCAAGGCGCTGCCGGCTTCCGCTGATAAAAATTCGATTTGCCGGCGCTGCTCGGCATCAATCGGTTCCTCTTTGGCTTTCTCGATGATCAAAGCCCCCACTACATATTGTTCCCAGCGTATCGGAAAGATTCCCATTACCACCGTGCCCGCCTGCAGCATGTAAAGCCGGGCCGCCGTGATCAAATCGTCGCTTTCCTGGCCGGCCTGTTTCGCCGCTTCCGGGTTATCCACCAGCAAAACCTTGTCATTTCGGCAGACATGGGCGGCAATTTCAGCGATACTTTTAATAAAATTGCTTTTGACCGCGACCGACTCCAGTCCGGATACCGATTCCAGCCGAAATTTCCCTTTGCTGCTATAGGTACCGGCCATACAGCGAAACACCCCCAGCAGTTCCTGGCCGTAGTTCGCCAGGGCATAACAAACCCGGCTGGGCTGCAAACTGCTATGCAAGGCACTGATGTACTGGCGGATTCGGTCGGTTCGGGAAAGCTGGGTTTCCAGCTTCTTATTCCGCTGCCCCTGCAGGTAATAGCCGGCCCAACCGCATAAACCGGAAATATAATCCAAAAATCCGCGTATGGCTCGGGTATCGATATCCGGCGGTGCAATCAGCAGAAAAAGGCCGCGCAAGTGCCGGCGGTCCACAATCGGAATAAACAGCAGGGCATGATCGGAATGATTGGCCGCCGCACTGCCCAGCCCGCCGTCGTGGATATTGCTGCCCTGACGCGCCGGCAGGACCACCGGCTCCTGATTCTCCAGAACTCTGGATAAGGCATAACGCAGAACTTGTTCCTGAGAGCCGCCCTGCTCCAAACCCGCCGCGGATAGATTGATATGGGCCGTAAAGAGAAGGTCGCCGGAATCGGTAATCATCCAGGCTGCCCCGCCCGTACCCAATACCGATACTATTTTCTCCGTAAAAGTACGAAAGTAATTTTGCGGATCTGTATCCGAATTGCTCAATTCTGCTATCCCCCGCTCCAGCGTCTTCAAACTGGCCTGAAACGTGGATATTTCCATATCTTGTGTCATCGTGACTCCTGCATTATGCATCCTCAACGCCTTCGATCCTAACAAACTGCCGGAATATTCCAACCTTGTATAGGAAATATAACTATTGTAACAAAATCAGAGCGAATTTAAACCATAATTTTCTAAGTTAGGATTCACTGATAGCATAACTTATTACCATACAGGCTTTTAAATAAAATAACCGCCTCCGTCAACCGCTGAGTAAAGGATAGTACCGGGAGAAAATAAAAAAGGCCCGACTTTTATCAAATCGGGCCTTCTCGCTTTTACGGCGAGGAAATTTTTAAAAAGGTATCATGCTTAACCAGGATATTCCGCTGAAGAATACGGATACAATCCAGGAGCAATCGTGCGGATTACCTTAACCGGGTTGTAGTACGGATTGATGTTCTTCAACATCGGGCCAACCGCACCAGCACCGCCGTCACCGGCATTGTTGTTGCTGTCATCACCGCCATCTGCATCACCGCCGTCACCACCGCCAACCGTCTCGCTGGTTTGCAGCCATTTGCGGTTGTCAATGTTTTCATGGTTGACCCAGCCAAAGCGGCAGGTATCGAGTACACCATACCGGGTTCCGGCGAACATCCACAGTTCTTCGACGGTCCCATCGACAGCTACCTTCGTCCAGTTCTGGCCGCTCATCTTCTCGGCGCTGCCATAGATATACACTTTCTTGGCATTAATGGCGTCGAACTCATCGACACTGCCGAAGATGCTGACATTGCTCATCTTGTCGGTCTGGATGTATTCCACATCGTAATTCACGCCGATGAAGGCATTATTAATCGAACGGCTTACATCCACCCAATCCGCATCACCGGTAATCAGCAGCCCGCTGACCTTGCCATCGACAAGCAACGACTCATTGAAGCCGTCAATCACGACATTCTTCAACGTGGCCTTGCCCCAGGCTTTGTTGGTGCTCAGGCTGCCCAAATGGGCCGTGCCGCTGCCATACATATCCAAACCGGCCTTGCTGGCCTGCTTGGCGATGCTCTTCAGAGCCTTCAGATCGGCACGGCTGTTATCGGCATCATAGGCACCGTTGACACTGACGATATTGGCAGTACCTTGTCCGGTCACTACTACACCGGTCAGTTTTCCGAAGAAGGTGTTGTACTGAACCTGCATCGAGTTCGAGGCATTGGCATACAGCGTCTGGGCATCACCGGCCAGGTTGGTCCAGGAAACCGACTTATTCGCCTTATTCAAGGTGCCGGTGGCAAACTGATACGCATCCACCGGGCTGGTGCCGGTTACCACGCCATTATGGACATGGCTGGCGAAGTTGAAGGCAGTCAAATCCGCGGTCGCGGCATTGATATCACCATTCACCGTCAGGAAATCAATCTCTCCGATGGCACCATCGGCGTTACCGCTTACGGCAACCTGACCTGCCCAGTCTCCATTGATTACCAGGTCATCGACATCCCCGGCAATATTCAGTTGGGCGGCCGGATCGGCCAAACCGGTTATTACGACAACATCCATATCATCATCATAGGTATCGACAAATGCCAGCATCCCGCTGCCCACTGCCGTCACCTGCTCATAGCCGTTTACATAGGGATTGCTGGCGGTTACCAGAATCTCACCGTAACGCAGATCCAACTGGGCATCCGGGTGGTTGCCGCCAATGGAACCTCCCCATGAATACGGGGCGACAAACATGTCAATCTGGGACGAGAGCGGCACATTCACCGTCATACCAAAATTAGAATCCAACGGAGCCACCACACCGCCGAAGCTGGCGCCCAGATTATAGGTTCCGCTTACTTCACCAAGCATGGCGTAAACCGTACCCATGGCATACCCGGAGGAAACCGGAACCATACCGGCTACCAGCGTCTGATCGCCGTCCGCCGTGACATACATTTCAATATCACCAATCTCGGACAGTACCCCGCCGGCAAACCA
>JAKQBU010000096.1 GCA_029573975.1 Planctomycetota bacterium | reverse complement strand
GGAATCGAAAGCGTCGGTGGTAATCGTCGGCCCGGAGGTGCAGGAGGAAGGCCGGGCGCTGATCCGGTGCGGGGATCCGTATTATGCGTTTATGCAGATTGTGGTGCTGCTGCATGGTCACCGGGAACATGAAAAGGTGGGGATTAGCGAGAAGGCCAGCGTGGCCCGGGATGCGATTATCGGGGCGAATGTGGATATTCATGATTTTGTGACGGTATCGGCGGAAGCGGAGATTGGGGAGAATACTCGAATCTATCCCAATTGCACGATTGGGCCGGGCAGCAAGATCGGCAAAGACTGTATTTTGTATCCGAACGTGACGGTTTATGATGGCTGTACCATAGGGGACCGAGTTACAATCCATTCCGGGACGGTGATCGGTCAGGATGGGTTTGGATACGCTACCCACGGGGGCTTGCACCATAAGATACCACAAATTGGCGGGGTGGTGATTGAGGATGATGTCGAGATCGGGGCGAATTGCGCGATTGACCGGGGCACGCTGGGGGATACGGTGATCGGGCGGGGTACGAAGATGAGCAACCTGATCGCCATCGGGCATAATACCCGGATCGGGCCGCACTGTCTGCTGGTGGCGCAGGTGGGGATTGCCGGCAGTGTGAAGGTGGGGCAGTATTGCGTATTCGGCGGACAGGTCGGGGTGGTGGGCCATATCGAGATCGGCGATCAGGTGCAGATCGGGGCGCAGGCAGGGGTGACGAATAACGTGGAGAGCGGACAGAAGATTGTCGGCTCGCCGGCCCTGCCGATTACCCAGGCCAAGCGCAGCCTGATGCTGCTGAAGGATTTGCCGGAGTTCCGCAAGAAGCTCAAGGAGCTGGAGAAGGCCCTGCGGCAGATGATTAAAGGGGAATAGCAGCCAAATTCTAAAGTCGAATATCTAAATTCTAAACAAATACGAAATACAAATGGCCACAATGCAAAACAGGCCGGCCTGATACGATGCTATCCTTTCAATAAAAGCAAATGGTACCCAATAATTTCCCGAAGTCTAAGGTGTTAGGTTTGATTGCGGGGCAGGGGCGGCTGCCGTTTCTGGTGGCGGATGGGGCGCGGGCGGCGGGGTTGCGGGTGGTGTGCGTAGGGTTCAAGGATCAGGCGGCGGCGGAGCTGGCGGGGCATGTGGACTGGTTTTCGTGGGTGCCGGTAGCCCGCCCGGGGCAGTGGATCCGCAAGCTGCGGCGACAGGGGGTGACGGAAACGATTATGGTGGGGCGGGTGGCCAAGCGGCGGATTTATACGCCGTGGCGGATCTTGCAGTATCTGCCGGACTGGCGGGCGTTCCGGATCTGGTATGGCCGCTTAGGGGATAAAGATAAACGAAACGATACGCTGCTCTGCGCGCTGGCGGATGAGCTGGCAACAGGAGGAATTATTTTGGAAAATTCGGTGAAATATTGCCAGGAGCATTTGGCGAAAGAAGGGGTGATGACGCAGACCCAGCCGAGTGAACAGGTCCGCAAAGACATCGAGTTCGGCTGGTCGATTGTCAAGCGGATGGGGGACCTGGACATCGGGCAGGCGATTGCGGTGAAGGAGCGGGAGGTGATCGCGGTGGAGGCGATTGAGGGGACCGACCGGATGATCGAGCGGGCGGGGCATCTGTGCCGCTCGGGCGGCTGGACGCTGATTAAGACCGCCAAGCCGAATCAGG
>JAKQBU010000089.1 GCA_029573975.1 Planctomycetota bacterium | reverse complement strand
GGACGCGAACCGTGCCGGCCTTAGCGGCGGTCCATTTGCGAACGCTGGCGGCCTGGGCGGCGGCCTGCTGCCAGCCGCGCCCGACGCGGGCGGTTTCCGCCGCCTGCCAGTAGCCTTCCGCCCCGCCGGGCTGAATGGTGGTGCCGCCCAGATCGGCGGAGGGACGATTGGCCGGCGGTATCCAGGTCATCGGTTCATAGGTGTTTTCGCCGGTAGATATTTCCGCGGACCAGCCGTCGCGGCCGGCCTGGTCAAAGTGGCCGCCCAGCACCGAAACGGCCAGCGGCTCATCCCGCAGCGGCTGGGCGGATTTCCAGTCGCTGACGTTGCCATTGCCATCGACGGTACGCACCTGGTAATCGGTCTTCGGGTCCCAGCCGGGGGAATAATCAAAGTAGAACGTGCCGGTACTGACTTTCCCTAAAACCACTCCGTCGCGCTGCACTTCGTAATAGCTGATCCAGTTATTATCGGAGCCGGGTGACCAGTACAGGGCGGTACCGTTGTAACCGATGTTGTTCTCCCGCTGTTTGTAGATGCGGGTGGGGGCGCCGGGAACAACGTGGTCTCGCCGGCTGCCCGGATGGTTGGGCAGATTCAGGTAGATCAATTCTTCCGGCTGCTGCCTGCGGATGACAATCCCGTTTTTCATCAGGTCCGCGCCGGTAGCGACGCTGTAGATTTTGATGGAGTCAAAATCGAGGGTATATTCCTCTTTGGGCAGGAGGCCGCGGGGATAGATGGTCACCTCATTTTCGGCCCGATGCTTAAAAATGATGATGGATTTGGTGCGGTCGTAACTGATCCGCTGGCAATAATGGAATTCCTCATCGCCCCGGATGAGCGGATGGGTGATATACGACCAGCGGCCCGCCACGCCTTCCTGCAGCAGGTAATGATAAATATCCGCGATCTGCCGCATGCCTTCCAGGCCGGTTTCATCAATATACAGTCCCCATTTTGGTACCTGGGTCAGGTAGCGCCGGCCGATATCCGGCTGGTAGTTGACTCCTTTGCCACCCTGCCAGCAGCAAAGATTGTCGAACCATTTGTCCGGGGTTTCCAGATAGGAAAAATAGGCATTGGTGATGTTGCTGCCCGGCCCGTCGGTATCGTAGTTGACATCCGTATAGCGCTGCACCTCAAAGGTATGGGCATAGCGGCTGCCGCCGGAACAGGTGTGGAAAGAACAGCGGAGATTGGTATGCAAAAAGTGTTCCGCATTTTTCCGGAAGATTTTGTCGATCTGGGCATCGAAACCCATGCCGTCGGTCCGCCGCTGGAAGTTGCCCCAGGAACCGACCTTGGTATCGATCAGGCCCGGATCCTGATGGCCGGGAATCCAGACAATCAGCTTCATGCCCAGCTTGGGCAGATAGCGGTTGGTCACGGCGAAATCCGGCCCTTCCATATTGGCCTCCCACCAGCGTTTCGAGGCGGACCAGCCGGCATCCTCCCAGAGCAGTTCCATCCCGACCGTGCGCAGGTAATCGATCCAGCGGAAATCCAGGTCGCCGAGGTGCCCGGCCCACTGCTGCTGGAGATTGTCGGATTCGCCGTACCAGGCCACCGTAAAGGGCATCTTGGCGTAGTAATCGTCATGGGTGTAATCCCACATATATTCATATTGCCAGTTGTAGAGCGATTCAGCCATAGTATCCAGGTTGTCGCGAAATACCCCGAACGTTACCAGGGGCAGGCTATACGTTTCGCCCGGTTTCAAGTCTGCGCGGATATCCACCGCTACGGCACTGAGCTGGAGCGGGCCGCCGCTGGGCAAATCGGCCCGGTGCTGCCAGCTTCCCAGAAAATCCAGCGCCTGAAAATGGCCGTCACCCGGCTGATTTTTGTTCTGCAGGGCCATCCAGGGAACATACTGATCGGTGGCAAAACTCTGAATCACCTGCTGATAGGGGGAGGTGATATCTGCCATTTCCAGTTTGCCCTGGTTGGGCAGGCTGTTCCCGCCGATCATCCAGTAATTGACATACAAGGCGGCGTTGTCCCCGCGTAACTGGAACAGGGCCGGTGAGGGGCTGGAGATGCGATACGCAGCGGCGCCGCGGTTTTCCAGTTCCACCCATTGCCGGAGGATGGGGGTACGGGGATAGAGCTGGATATGTAGCCGGGCCGTCAATTCCTGCTGGGTAAGATGGGCATCGAACTGCAGGGCCGGCCGGCCGCCGTGTATGATTTCCGCGGCGGAGGCGGAAGTCAAAGTCCATATCGGGGCTGGGGCGGCAATATTTTGTTCCCCCTCTGCTTTTGCTTTAATTTTGTAAACATACAAATCCACATCGCCGCCGCCGACATGCTCCGCCAGTCCTGACAGGGTTACCTTGCCGCTTTTGGGGGCTTTCCAGACCCGCACCGCATCGTAATCCGGGCAGGGATGGAAAATGGTGGAGCCGACGTGCGGGGTATTGCCGGGAGCCCGAAATCCGCTTTCCGGGCTGGGCATACGGATCAGTTCCTGCACATTGTCGGCAAACCAGGTGGCGTCGATCGGCTCCATGAA
>JAKQBU010000073.1 GCA_029573975.1 Planctomycetota bacterium | reverse complement strand
GATGTCTTGAGTCTGGTCAATACCTTCACCGGTATGGCCATCGATATCGAAACAAGAAAACCCGTTCTCGGCAACCGGGTAGGGGGGCTGAGCGGCCCTGCCATCAAGCCGATCGCTCTTTATCTGGTCCATCAGGTGTATCAGGCGGTAGCCAAACCCGCCGGAATTCCCCTCATTGGGCTGGGCGGGATTACCTGCGCCAGCGACGCCGTGGAATTTATGCTGGCCGGGGCCTCTGCCGTTTCCGTCGGAACCGCGGTTTTGGTCCAGCCGTCCTGCTTGGTTCAGATCATCGACGGGATCCGAACGTATCTCATTCGCCACCGCTGTAAAAAAGTAACCGAAATCATCGGTTCGCTCCAGTAAAGCCCCTGCCCCAGCCGTTTACCGGGATTATGCCGACTCTTCCTGCTTTCGCAGCTTGAATGCGATTTTCAGCAGTTTATGGGCTTCCACCTGAATGCTGTTTTCGCAAATCTGGATATTTTCCTCTAGCGCCTTGATTTGATCCAGATGGCTGGGGTGATATTCTCCCGCCCGCAATACTGCCCATTCATCGCTCAGGTTCTTCCGGTTACTGCATTCGATATAGATCCGGGCCAGACTGCGCCGAACCGCGTCGGGAATCTCCTGGTCCTGAGGAAAAAGCTTTACCGGCAGCCGGGAAAACTTGCCTTGCAGCAGCGGCAAGGCCTGCAAAACGCGCGATAATTCGTTGCTGGTAGCGATTTTATGGCTTGCCACCGCTCCCGGGATTTCCGGGCGAATTGTACTTTCAATCGCTCGCATGGACTGGTCAAAATCGAATATTCCCTTGAGGAAATCATCCAGCTCATCCGCTAAATTTTCGATTTGCTCCATCATGTTTATCAATATATCCTTTTATCGACAAAATTGCAAGGATTTCTTCCTGCGGACGGTACAGACAGTGGATCAAAAGGACAGCCATATTGCCAAATCCATCCTCTCGCGGTACAATTACCCCCATGATGGATCGGTTACGAATATTGCGCGATTATTTCCCAACGGCCATTTATACCGGCAAGGCCCTGGTCTTCATCAGTGAGGATTCGCGCGTGGAACTGACCGAGCATACCCGCGGCGGCCTGAGCCAGTCCGTACCGGTCATCCGGGTCCGGCTGTTTACCAAAAACCGTCACGGTGAATTCGAACCGGGCCATTATGAGGATTTTGAAATTCCCGACCTTTCCGATCTGGCCGGCGAAGTTGAAAAGTTCGTGCAGTTCGCCGTCGGCAAAAATATCAAGGAATGAAAACCGCCTTTCGCAGATAAACGGGTTCTTCCCGGTTTCTTCCGCATCGCCGTCTCACATGGCCGCATACCAGCCCCCATCCACATAGATAATCTCGCCGGTCACAAAGCTGCTCGCCTCCGAGGCCAGATACACCGCCGCCCCCACCAGTTCCTCCGGCTTGCCCCAGCGGCCTTTCGGCGTCCGTGAAATCACCCACTCGTTCAGCTTGTCGTTATCCCGCAGCGGCTGGGTCATCTCGGTCGTTATAAAACCCGGCGCAATCGCGTTGACATTGATATTGTACTTGACCCAATCGACCGCCAGCTCCTTGGTCAATAACAGGATTCCCCCCTTGCTGGCCGCATAGGGAGGATTCATTACCCGGGCCGCCTTGCACATCAGCGAACCGATATTGATGATCCGCCCGCCGCCGCCGGCTTCCTTGCGATGCCGGCAAAAGGCCTGGCTCATCAGAAAAACGGCATCCAGATTGACCGTCAGAATCTTCCGCCACTCCTCGAACGGATAATCTTCCGACGGGTAGCGGCTGGCCGTCCCCGCGTTATTCACCAGAATATCGATTCCGCCCGCTTCCTTCACTACCTGTCGGAAAAAATCAGGTATTCCTTCCAACCGGCTCACATCATACGCAAACGTCCAGACCTTCCGGCCGGTGCTGTTTTCGATTTGCTGTTTTGCCTTTTCCAGTTGTTCTTTCGTCCGGGCGGTAATCACGATGTCCGCCCCGTAGTCCGCCAGCCCCTGGGCCAGCGCCAGCCCGATGCCCCGGCCACCGCCGGTTACCAGTGCCCGCTTGCCGTCCAGGTTGAATAATTCTCTTGCCATATGACTTTCCTTTACCTTGTTTTCATCCAGGGACAATTTTCCTTCTGTGAACAATGCCCGCACCCGTAGATTTTCGCCACCAGGGGCAGAATCACAAAGGATACCACCATAAAACCGCCGATGAATCCCGCCAGCAGCCAGCGGAATTCCCGGTACAGCCCCAGCCCGCCGGCCAGCAGCGGAATAAACCACAACGGCACGATAATCGGAATATGCTGCTTGAATTTCTGCCTGAACAAACGCATGTCCTTGCGGGGCCGCAGCCGGGCTGCGATATGCCCATATCCGCATGGACATCGGCGGGTATCGTACAAATGGCAGTACGGGCACACCAGCAGAATGATGCAAAAGGCCCCAGCCACGCTGTAAACCACATAGCCCGCCGCCCCCATCCATTTCCAGACCGGATTTTCCGCCGCCAGTGCCACAATCGCCGCCCCCAGCACCGTCATCACCAGATAGGGAAGATTATCCAGCCCTTCCTGCCGCCAGGTATATTCCTTCTCCGGCCGGTATTTGCCGCATATCTCCTGCACCGGTTCCTGCCGGTGTTCCGTTTCCACTGAATTCGTTTCAGGTTCCTGCATATCCTTTCCTTATAAATGAATATTCCGATACTGCTGCGGCGAGGCGCCGAAAAACTTCTTGAAACTGCGCGAAAAATGATACGGATCGTAAAAACCCAGCGATTGGGCGATCTGGCTGATGGTCTGATTGGAATTCAGCAGCAGCCGGCCCGCCTTGTTCAGCTTCAGCCGGGTAATATACTCATGCGGCGTCGTCTGGCTGTACTTTTTAAACAAACGGGACATATAGCGAACATTCACATAACAGGCCTCCGCCGCCTGGCCGGGAGAGGTAATCGCCGAAAAGTTCTCATGAATGTATTTCCGGCAGGTCCGGTACGTCTCCAGCGAAATGGGCCGGTACTCCTCCGACTGGGACGCCATGGACGCCAGCTCCAGCAGCAGCACCCGCAGATAACTTGCGCAAAGCAGTTGCGAATGCTCGTTTTTTTCAAAGCCGTTTTTCAGGATGGTTTCCACCAGCGACTGGATTTTTTCATAATCCGATATCGCAAAGGCCCCGCGGCGGTCCAGCGTACTTTTTCGCAGCAGTTCCCCTGCCTGCCGGCCTGTGAATACAAAAAAGATATGCTCCATCGGATTCTGCTCATCCGCCCGGTATTCATGCGCCTCACCCGGTGCAAAACCCGAAATCACTCCTGCCTGGAGCGGATGGGCCTTTCCATAAATCCGAAAAACTCCCTTACCCCGGAGCGTATATTTGATTACATAATGCGGATAATTACTGCGGCGAATCACAAAATCCGCAGCGCATTTCTCATGCCCGCCGCAGATAATCGCCAGCTCCGACGGATCGCCCGGCTCCGTGTCATAATAAAAGTAATCCGCCGTAATTACATGTCCGGGCGGGCATTGCGAAATCTCCTGTTTGATGATATGCTGACTGTCTGTCTCTGCTTTCATAATCGCGATTGTAAAAAAACAGGCAATTTAAGTTACGTTTATACATCATCATGTTACTTTC
>JAKQBU010000059.1 GCA_029573975.1 Planctomycetota bacterium | reverse complement strand
GAACCGATCGCTCCCTATAAATCCTTTACCGGCAGGCAAAGCACCCTGTCCAGGATTAAACACTACCAGCCGGACGGGATTATCCTGATGGCGGATACCCATAATCCCAAAGAAATCATCCGCCTGGGAAAACCCATGATTATCCCTGCCGAATTGTCCCGCCTGGATTCCAATATACCCACCATCCATTCCGACTGTCCGGCCACCGGAAAAATGGCGGCGGAACATCTGCTGGAGCGGGGTTTCCAACATTTCGCCTATTGCGGTTTTCCCAGGGTCTATTGGTCCAGAGAACGGCAAACCGGTTTTTGCCGGCACCTGGCCCAGGCCGGTTATGATACGCATATCTACCAGCCGCCCGGGACAAAAAAAGACCGCTACTGGGAAACCGAACAACCTGACCTCATCCCGTGGCTTACGTCCCTGCCCAAGCCCGTCGGGCTGATGGCCTGCAATGATGACCGTGGCCACCATGTGATTGAAGCCTGCACCGTAGCCGGCCTGCACGTCCCGGAAGATGTGGCGGTCATCGGCTCCGATAACGATGAACTGGTATGCGGCCTTTGCCACCCCGCCCTCTCCAGCGTCGTGCGAAACGTCCAAAGAGCCGGATTCGAAGCCGCCCGGCTCCTCGATCAACTCATGGCCGGCGAAAAAATGGCCGGCCAGAAAATATTCGATTATCCCACCCATGTCGTGACCCGCCAGTCCACGGACATCCTGGCGATGGAAGACCGCGACCTCGCCCGCGCCGTGCATTTCATCCGCAAACACGCCAAAAACGGCATCCGCGTTGATGATGTAGTCAACGCCGGTTTTCTCTCCCGCCGCGTGCTGGAAATGCGCTTTCGCAAAATTCTGCACCGTTCCATCCATGACGAAATCACCCGCGCCCGCATGAACGACGCCTGCCGCCTGCTCACCGAAACCCTGCTGCCGGTCTCCCGGATTGCTTCCACTCTGGGATATCCCGGTATTTCCGAGTTCACTCACGCTTTCCATAAAATTATGAAACTCAGCCCCGCCGGCTACCGAAAAAAACATGGGGTCAAATAACCGTTATCATTTGGGGAAAAAAGCCGACTGGAATGTAAAATTTCATCAGCATCACTTCCTCAAACAATAAGTACGAGCAAGTTTCTACGGTTCTTATTTCGATGAATCCGGTTTATGGGTTTTTCTTATAAATAACCAGAATCGATCCCGGCCGCTCTTTGGTTTGGATCAACAGGCCGTTTTCCATCAATTCCCGCCCGGTCATCGCTGCCGAATCCGGATCGTCCATCCCGCTCAGATTATAAACAGCATCCATCTCCAGGCCATACAGCCTGACGCGCAGGGATTCATCGGGGCTTTCGCTGCGCCGAAACGCCTGTACCATGCCCTGGCCCAGATCCGGCCGGTCAAATTGCCAGGCGGCCCAGAGCGTCTGATCCAGACTATAGTCCGTGAATGGATAAAAATCGCCAAAGAGGTACGGGCGAATAGCAAGGTATTCATTCAGCAGATTCCGCAGCAGATTCAGGTCCATTTTTGCCCAGCGTTCTTTAACATCCGGCACTCCGGCCATCGGCCAGCCCATCAGGAAGGCCGGACTGTAGGCACTGCGGAAGGAATACGCGTTAAGATTCTGCATCGGTGTCACCCCGCCGAACAGCGGAATCCACGGCAGCAGCCCCCGGTTGTACCCCTGATTCACCACCGGGTCGAAGGTCATTGCCGCCTGATAATCGCTGCGCCACAGCACGATACTGCGGCGAAGGGTCTCCAGATCGATCTTCCGGCCGCCCTCGGAACAATTGTCGATTAGCAGATGAGGGTGGTTTTTCAGCAGGCCATCCCAAAATTCGTAGAATCCCTGGATATATCGAATCTGGCTCATGCCGATCCGGCTGGGATCAGTATCTTCCGGCCACAGATTCCCGCCGTCCTGACGAAATATATCCACGCCGTAATCGCTGAC
Organism: Planctomycetota bacterium; assembly: GCA_029573975.1. The sequence continues at coordinate 1,682 of JAKQBU010000059.1, read as the reverse complement.
GATCCTGGAAAAATGTTCGATCATGTACCGGTTCACCTGCGGATCGCCGTGATCCAGCCCATGAAAAACCATCCCGCCGTAATCGGCATGTCCGAACGGCTGGCCCAGCCATTCCGGATGATCTTTTCCGATTCCCACCGCCGGGTGAACGCTTTCCGGAACCATCCATAACAGAAACTTCATGCCGCGCTGATGGGCGGCGTCCGCCAGCGGGCGCATACCGTTGGGGAACAGTTCCGGATTGGGCACCTGGTGTGACTGATGTGCCTCCCAGCCCAGACTCATATCGGTCCACCCGGCATCCACCCAGTAACACTCCATCGGCAGATTATTGTCAGCCCAGAAATTGATTTCCTGGATATGCCGCTCCGCATTCATCCACGACCCCCAGTTGCCATCGGCAATCAGCCCGGTAAAAGGCTTGCCGCCCGGTTGCGGTGAGTAATACCGCAGTAGCAGCCTGCGCCAGAGATTATGGGCACGCAGGCGGTCGCCCTGCCAGAAAAGCACCAAAATCCTCGGGCTGCGGATTTCCTCACCGGGGTGCAGCAGCAAATGGGTTTCTTCCATACCCGCCTGAACCTGGAAGGCTCCGCCATCGTCTGCCTGCCGGATTCCGGCAGCCCAGGGACCGGTCCATCCCAGGCCCAACAGGCATCCCCTGCCGCTCAGCTCCACGTTGAAAAAAGGAAGCGACTCGATAGACGGTCCTCCCCCGCGCTTGCCACCGCGTTTGCCGTGCGAGAATAATTTCCATTCCGCACCCGGCGCCACGGCATCAGTCTGCGACGCAAAGTCCGAAGGGGCGGCATCCGTACCCCGGGCATGATGAACGGTTATTATACTTTTCGGGTTATGGAAAGCGGCATCCAGAGCCTGAATATTTTCCAGGATCGGCGTGTCATTCTTTCCGGTGTTCTTGAAATAAAGGACCCACTCCACCGCCGGAAAATCCCGGTATTCGATACCCACGCAGCGAACCACCAGCCCGGTCTCGGCATCGGTATAAGTAAGTGTATGTTCCGTTCGATTCTCATCCAGGGGGCGGCTGGCTCGCTTCAGGTCCCACGAGCCAAGGAATTCCGCCGAAGCGGTCCCGCCGTAGATAAAGGAGAAAAACGGCCCTTTGCCAAACAGAACCTCAACCTCCGTCTCCGGCACACCCTGAAATTGAAGGGCCGTAAACCGGCGGGCTTCCGCCATCTCCTGCGAAGTTGGAGAAACGGCGGCTGCAAATTGCGGGAAGACCATTCCTGCCGCGAAACTGATTGCGATAAAAATACGAAACTTCATCCTATCAGCTCCTTTCTGGTGTGGAATACCAATAGCATTTTATCGAATTCAATAATAGGGATTCAGGCCGAACCAACGGTGGCTGCCGGTTCCCAGGGAACGGACACCCAGGCGGCAGGGGGCGCCCGGCTCCAGCATTTTACGCGGGACGGTCAGGTGGAAGAGACCGAGCTGGTCCACAGTGACGGTGCGGGAGGGGACGAAACGCAGTTCCACCTGTTTGTCGTCGCTCAGCCAGCGGTCGGGGGCGGGCATATCAAAGCGGATCATCTCCTGGCCGTTGATTTCCAGCACAAAGCCTTCCGTTTTCGGCTCGGAACTGAAACCCAGTCCACCGGCAAAGACAAATGTGACCGGATCGCCAGCCGGTTCGGCGGCGACCGGAACGG
>JAKQBU010000058.1 GCA_029573975.1 Planctomycetota bacterium | reverse complement strand
CCCGCTGCGGCGCATTCTTCAGCGCCTCCTCATTGCTCAGCGACGGCCGCACCACATCCTCCCGCAGCACATTATGCACCGGCAGGCAATGCGCCAGCGGCTCCACATCCTTGGTGTCCAGCTCCTCCAACTGCGCCACATACTCCAGTATCGCGCTAAGCTGCCCGGTAAACAGGGTAATCTCCTCATCACTGCAGTTCAGCCGCGCCAGCCTGGCCACCTGCCGCACCTGTTGCTCTGTCAATTGCTCACTCATCGGCTTCCTCGTATCAGGTTTCCATCTCATCCCTGATCCCAGCAGGACAGGGAATTCAAACGAATATTAAATTAATTCAATAGGATACCACAGCCGGCCGGATTTTTCCAGAAAAGAATAAACACCCTCCTTCACAGCATAACGGATCATAAATGCCGATCTGACATGAAATTATGTTCGCCCCGCTCATATGCCGCCCCTATCGGCTTTTCCCGCCAATTCCTGATTCGCAGCATCACCCCCCCTCTCCGCCGGTGCACGGAGAAATACGAGCTATCCTTTTCGCAAATGGATTGCTCACCTGCTTATTTAACCATATCCGTCATTAAAAATAGGGCAGGTTTTTACACCTGCCCCATCATTCGCTGTATTCCAATGGATACGAATCCATTGCCAATAATTAACGACGACGTCGCAGCAACGCCAGGCCGCCCAGAGTTAAGAGGCCCATCGTCATGGGTTCGGGTACTTCGGTGATGGTAGCCTGTAAGCCACACCAGTCATTCCCCGACGAGGTATCATATCGGTTAATCGCAAAATCAATCCAATCGCCGGCGGCAATCGGGATATTGGTCAGGCCGGTAAAATCTACTTGGGTACCCCAGGTCACCATTTGGAAAAGCGGGGTGCCATTTTTAGCGACAAAGATTTCTTTCACCTGGACATCTGTAGCTGGTCTTGCCAGACCGGTAATATCAACCGCGGAAGCCACACCCGCCGGTGCAGTCCACCGGAAGGTGGTGTATTGGGCGTTCACTGTGCCATCCGGCGGACAGAAACCATGTTCACCGGCGTTGGCGCCGAAAAAGTTACCGCCCGCTGTAACATACCAGAGATGCGGACCACCTTCGGTGGAATGAACCCAAAGACGAACCAAATCCGGAGCCGGCCGGGCCTCCACGTAGGTGTCCAGTAAACCGAAATCACCCAGGTTGTTGCCCAGATTGGAACTCCAGCCATAGGCCCAGTTCCCGGCCTGAGTAAACTCGCCGTTCATCTGGCTATTTAAGTCATGGATCGTACCCACAGCAGCGCCGGCCAACGAGGCCAGCGATACAGTGAGAACCATCATCATCAATGCAACATACTTCTTCATTTTCATTTCCTCCGTTTGACCAAAGCATTTTCCTCACTTTGTCAAATCTTAAAAAAACCATACATGAAACAAAAAACACTAAACACACACACATAAGGATTCTCTTTCTTTCATCACCACCTTTCCATCTCGGATCATCCGGCCCGGCCGGTTTCCCAGCCGGGCCGTTTATATCTGTTACAAACTAGTTTATTTGTCACAACTCGGATTGCTCTGGTCATTGCAGTCCA
>JAKQBU010000012.1 GCA_029573975.1 Planctomycetota bacterium | reverse complement strand
GCCGGGCGGTATGGCGGGTATCCTCGGCGGCGATCAGATCCACCTGCCGGAGCACCGCTAGAGCCCGCAAGGTGATATCCTGCATGTTCCCAATCGGCGTCGCCACTACGTACAGGGTTCCCGGAGATACCCCGGAATTTTCAGGCGGGGAAATTGAAGGCATTTTGATACAGTTCGATGTGCGGGGGGCTCTGGCACAGCACGGTCGCCACGTCAAAACGCGCCCTGGCCTGACTCTGGCAGGTTGTTTTTAGATAGTAAAGGGCTGCCATGGCGATGCGCCGCTGCTTTTCGGGAGTCACAGCCCATTTCGGATCGATGTAAGGGTCTGTGAAAGGGTCGATTTTTCTGGCTTTGACCTCGACGAACACAATTACATCCCGGTGCCGCGCGATTATGTCGATCTCTCCGAACCGGGTACGGTAATTGTGCTCAACGATTCGATATCCATGTTTTTTCAGATACCCTGCGACCATGAGCTCGGCCTGGCTTCCGAATTGCTGGCTGGGGCTGGGCATACTTATACTCCTGTCCGGACGCCTCTGAAACTGCGCCGGTGAATCGGGCAGATGCCGAACCGTTCGATCGCTGTTCTGTGATTCCGGGTTGGATACCCCTTGTGACGGTCAAACCCATAGTCCGGGTATTCCAGATGATAACGCATCATCAGTCTGTCCCGGGTCACCTTGGCCACGATGGAAGCGGCAGCCACGGATATGCTTCTGCTGTCTCCGGCCACGATGGTTTGCTGGGCAACGGGGCTGGAGATGGGAAAACAGCCGTCAATCAGCAGAAAATCGGGACATGGATAAAGATTGTCAACCGCCGCCGCCATCGAGGCAAGCGCGGCTTTCAAGATATCGGTCCGATCAATCTCGCCGGCATCCACAATTCCGATCCCCACGGAAACGGCCTTCTGGTAAATCAGGTCGTACAGTGCTTCACGTTTGCCAGGCCTCAGCTTTTTGGAATCGGTAATTCCGGAACCACCCAGCTCTTCGGGTCTCAGAATCACGGATGCGGAAACAACCGGGCCGGCCAGAGGACCCCGGCCGGCCTCGTCCACGCCGGCTACCACATGATAGCCGCTTGCATAGGCCTGCTTTTCAAATACCCACAGATCCGGCTGCATTTGACCAGATGCCGGGGTTATCGGTCGAGACGTTCCTTAATTCGGGCGGCCTTGCCTCTGAGCTTGCGCAGATAGTAAATCTTGGCACGACGCACCCGACCCTTACTCACCAGTTCGATCTTGTCGATCGCAGGGGAATGCAGGGGGAAAATTCTCTCGACGCCCACGCCGTAGGAAACCTTTCGAACGGTAAAAGTCGCAGCGGCAAGGCCTCCGCGTTTGCTGATCACAACGCCCTGAAAAGCCTGGATTCTCTCTTTTTCGCCTTCTCGAATTTTTACATGCACCTTGACGGTATCTCCCGGGGAAAAATCCGGAATATCCAGGCGCATCATTTCTCTTTCCAACTGTTTGATCGTATCCATAATTTCTTTCTCCAAAAATCTATTTGCCGTCAAGCGCGGCCACTGTTTGTCAATGAGGTCGGCCCCAGGAGCCTGTCCAGAATAATGGCAACCGCAGATCTGACGGAAAGATGATTGTACTCCGTCGATCCGGCCACCGGTTCTAAAACATAATCGGCCTGGGCGAATACTTCTTCACATAACCCCC
>JAKQBU010000608.1 GCA_029573975.1 Planctomycetota bacterium | reverse complement strand
CGAACACTGATACGGGCATCCTCGCGTCAGCGTAATCGCTCCCGTCACTGTCTCAGGATAGAGTTCCCATGCCGCCGGCGTATCACCCTCAGGCCAGCCAAGGCCCAGCCAATCCCACATCGGCCCTAAATCCTGGCCCGATGCCACCCAGTCGGCTCCCAGTCCCAAGGCGTGCTCCCGGCAGGCCGTCGCATAAAAGCCGCCTAGTACAATTCGCCCGCCCGGACAGTACCGCCGGACCGTCTGGATCACTTCCTTGACACCCAAATACCAGTAGGTCATCACCGTCTGCACAAAGATGAAGTCAAACGGCCCGTGAGCCTGCAAATACTGCTCAAAATTCTCCTGCGGCAATCCAAACCGCCGGTAATACCGCCGGATCGGCCTGAACACCTCCGGCTTGGCCACACGCTGCTCGAGGAACTTGCCCCGGCCCCAGGCATCATCCTGCAGCCCTTTGCCTCGCGCCAGCGGATGCCGTCGGTCCAGAAAGTCGTATAATGACAACTCCGCCCGCCCTCGCAGCATCCCTGCAACCGTCAGCAACCCCAGCGGACGCAGCCAGAAATCATACGCCGCGAAGTCGTAAATCGGCGGATTCACAAACAGACATTTCGGTTTGGCATCCTGCATCGGCCCGTGTCTCTTTCGCTGTGCGCATAAAAAATCCGGACAGGAGGGTGGGCTTCCACGCCTTCTGTCCGGCCGTAGTCTATGAGATCAAAACGCTTACGCGGGATTCGAACTGAAGATCCGTGCCATCCGCTCTGATTTTTTCCGTCTCCGACGGCCTTTTTCGGAGGGTTTCTCATAATACCCATTCCGCTTGATGTCACGAATCAGACCTTCTTTTTCGCACATCTTCTTGAACCGCTTGATCATCTGCTGAACGGATTCACCAGTACGGGACTTCACTTTAATCATAATATCGTTCGACCTTCCCTTTGCTATCGCGTAAACAATACTTAACTTATCTTCAATCTGACTGAGAACATACAATTTTATGTTTTTTTAATCCGGATGCAAGTAAATTTTTCGGCTTTTTGACCCCCGAATTTGAGAAAAATCCCCCTTTTTACAAGACTTCACAGGTCGTCTATGGTCATTTTACCCCCATAACAACAAATACGCATCCAGTATTACCATATTCATACTGATTTCAAGCCAGGTTATTGCTCAGCAGCCGGCGAGGGCGGGGCAAATTCAATCGCCATCTGGGTATCAATCCATGCAGCCCGCTGGGCAAGCCAGTCTTTAAGGTGCTGGATTTCATTGGCCCAACTGGACGCAGGGGCCACTTCCGGCCAGCGTGCAAAGTTGCGGACCTGGGCCTCGCCAAGCTGGGCAGCCATCGCATCAATGACAGCATTGATATTGCTGGTACTCAGCGCCCCCGCCCGCATGGCATACCATCGCTGGGCGTAACGCTGACGGAATTCAGCGTCGTCAAACAGCTTATCCCACCACTCATAGTTGAAGTAGTCTGTGCCGTCGCCGGTTCCTTTCCAT
>JAKQBU010000607.1 GCA_029573975.1 Planctomycetota bacterium | reverse complement strand
ATGGAAAGGGTGGAAAAACTCCGCGAACAAGGCCAGCCGGTCCCTTCCCCCGTGGCCCTGGTGGTGGAAGAGCACGGCCCGAAAACCGATTAATGGGTATTCGCCCACTTTCAATACAGCAAATATTTTGCCCGTAGCTGCTTGAATGCGGTGATTTCTTTTTGCCAGTCTGCTTTTAAATCCCCCAGCGGCTGGTGTTCCATAATCGCTTTCCTGACCCGGTCGGTGCCGCAAAGCCGGTCAAAATGGTTTTCGTGCCAGGCAAACCGGTCGGGGTACATTCGATAGAGGGCATCGACGATCAGAACCCCACCCCAGCAGGGGTCCATTTTATTTCGGTCGGTTACAAGAATTCGTGCGCCCCAACATTTTTCATCCTTGAACTTGGACGAAGCCGGCGTGAACGCCGCCGCCTCAAATTTCAATCCGGCCAGATGCAGACCATTTAATTCCGCCGTCAATTGCTCCGCATCGATCCACGGTGCGCCAAATTGCAGAAAAGGGGCATCCGTCCCCCGGCCTTCTGATACATTGGTTCCTTCCAGCAGACATATCCCCGGATAGACCGCCGCCGTCTGCAGGTCCGGTATGTTCGGGGAAGGTTTGATAAACGCCAGTCCGGTCTGATCGTACCAGCAGGAACGTTGATAGCCGCTCACCGGTATTACCAGCAGATCCGCCCGCACGGAACCAGCCAGCCAGCCCTGCCCGTTAAACATCTTTGCCAGCTCGCCGGCCGTCATGCCATGCCGGGTGGCAATCGGGTACAAACCGACAAAGGTGGCAAAGGCCGGATCCAGGACATTCCCCTGCACCTGCTGGCCCCCAATCGGATTGGGCCGGTCCAGCACCACAAACGGGATGCCTTTTTCCGCCGCCGCCTCCATCGCCAGGGCCATCGTCGAAATGTAGGTATAAAAACGCGCCCCTACATCCTGAATATCAAAAACCAGAATATCCACATTCTCCAGCATTTCCAGTGTTGGCTTGCGGTTTTCTCCATAAAGGCTATAGATGGGAATCCCATAGCTCGACGGCTCCTGATTTTCCACCTTTTCCCCTGCCTAGGCCAGGCCCGCCACCCCATGCTCCGGTCCAAGCAGGGCCGCCACCTGAACCCCCTCCATTTCCCGAAAGACCTCAACGATAAATTTCCCATCCCGGTTGTACCCGGTGTGATTGGTAATAATCCCCACCCGCCGGTTGGCAAAAACCGCCGCCCATCCCTCCACCCGGTCCAGGCCGGTCCGCACCTCCTTTTTACAGCCCTCGATGGCCAGACAAATCAACAACAGGATCCCCAGCCGGAATTTCATAACTGTACTCCCTGCGAAAGTTTTCCGTCTCCCATCTCTAATCTACCAGGATCATCCCATAATAATTGGGACACTGCCGCCGCGTCCGAATCACCTCGATGGGGAAACCGGCCTGCCTAACGGTAGAGAAGACATCGATACCGCAGGCCTCCATGGCAGGTCTGGCTTGTTCCGGGTGGCGGCATTCTTTGGCCTTGAGATTACACTGGCGGCAGAAATAACAGGGGCCGGCGCCCAGCCCGAAGGCCTTCCAGGCGCCGCGCAGAAAGATCGTCCGCTCCAGGCCGGCAACGGCGGCTTTAATATCCGTCCCGGCATCAAAGTGGATGAGGACCGCTCGCTTATACGAGTCCAGAACCGCCCGCATCTGTTCGGGCGTCGGGCTGAAGGGCGGGCAAACCAGGCTTTGTCCATAACCCCCGCAGCCGAACTGGCATTTCAATCGCACCCAGGGAGCCGTGATTACTTTTGAGGGGGAAAGTACGGCAGCGGCTTGCACACCGGGTGCTTGCCGAACCAGATCCAGCAACTCTCGATGGGACAGTACGGTCCGTTTTGCTGATTTTTGAGTTTTGTCAGTCATAATCCATAGCCGGAAACCGGCGTTCCTATGCACGCTGCACCCATATTGCCGCAACGAACCGGCATATATGCACTCGCGCGCATTATACCCTCGTCCAGGGTATTATCAACCTTTTGATACAAAAAATCATCGGCTGCCGCGGCGTGCAAAAATAACCGTACCGGCTGGGGAAGGCCGGCCGGAAGGGGGGATGGGGTATTTTATGACTTGACTTGGGCCGGGGATGTGGTATGGATGGTATATACAGATTAAGGAGCCTTCTCATGACTAAAAAACCAAATCCGTGTAAAACCGAGCCGGTGTTCGTCCAGGACGGGGAAGATGTCCGTACCGGATTAAGCGTCATGGCCTTGCAACGGTCATTTTGCGAACATCTTTTTTATGTTCAGGGGCGGCATCCCCGGACGGCCTCGCGCAATGATGTGTATCTGGCGGCGGCGTATGCGGTGCGGGATCGCATGTTTCAGCGGAGTGTGGGGACGGTGCAGGCCCTGCTGAACCATCCGAAAGTGAAGCTTACCGCGTATTTATCGGCGGAGTATCTGATGGGACCGCAGTTGGGTGTTAACCTGGTCAATCTGGGTATCTTTGAGGCGATGCGTGAGGCGCTGGCCAACGAGGGATTTGATCTGGAGGATGTGCTGGATCAGGAGGAAGAGCCGGGGCTGGGCAACGGCGGTTTGGGGCGGCTGGCGGCGTGTTATCTGGATTCGCTGGCGACAATTGAGGCCCCGGCGCTGGGATATGGGATTCGCTATGAGTTCGGGATTTTCGACCAGGAAATCCGGGATGGCTGGCAGGTGGAAATTACGGACAAATGGCTGCGCTGGGGCAATCCGTGGGAAATCGCCCGGCCGGAACTGGCGGTGGAAGTGCCCTTCGGCGGGCGGACGGAAAGCTGGCGGGATGACCAGGGCCGGTACCGGATGCGCTGGATTCCGGCGTATGTGGTGAAAGCGGTGCCGCATGATACCCCGATTCTGGGCTACCATGTCAACACCTGTAATACGCTGCGGCTGTGGCGGGCGGAAGCGGTGGAATCCTTTGATTTTGCCGCGTTCAATGTCGGGAATTATTTCCAGGCGGTGGAAGAAAAAATCAAGTCCGAAAATATCAGTAAGGTGCTGTATCCCAATGACCAGTCGCCGCAGGGCAAGACGCTGCGGCTCCAGCAGCAGTTTTTCTTCGTCTCCAGCGCCTTGCAGGACATGTTCCGCATTCATATGCGCTACGGCGGCCGGCCGGAGAATTTTTACAATCACTGGGCGGTACAGTTGAATGATACGCACCCGGCGGTGGCGGTGGCGGAACTGATGCGGCTGCTGGTGGACGTGCACGGCCTGGAGTGGGAGACGGCGTGGGATGTGACGGTGCGGACCATGGGATACACGAATCATACGCTGATGCCGGAGGCGTTGGAGAAATGGCCGGTGGGGCTGTTCGGGCGGCTGCTGCCGCGGCATCTGGAAATCATCTACGAAATTAACCGGCGGCTGCTGGAGGAGGTCCGGCGGCGCTATCCGGGGGATGAGGGGCGCGTCGCCCGCATGTCGCTGATCGACGAAAAGGGTGAGCGTTCGGTCCGCATGGCCCATCTGGCCTGCGCCGGCAGCCACGCCGTCAATGGGGTGGCCGCCCTGCATACCGAACTGCTGAAGCGCGAGGTGCTGCCCGACTGGGTGGCGATGTACCCGCAGCGGTTTTACAGTATTACCAACGGCGTTTCGCCCCGGCGTTTTCTGCTGCGGAGCAATCCGCGGCTGTCGGCTCTGATTACCGAAAAAATAGGAGATACCTGGCCGCGGCAACTGGACGAACTGCGGCATCTGGAAGCGCTGGCGGATGATCCCGGATTTCAGCAACGCTGGCAGGAGGCAAAACGGGAAAACAAGCGGTGTCTAACCCGGCTGATTCAGGAGCGAACGGGGATTGAGGTGGCGCCGGACTCGCTTTTTGATATTCAGGTCAAGCGGATCCACGAATACAAACGCCAGCATTTGAATCTTCTCCATATTTTGACGCTCTACCTTAGATTGAAGCAAAATCCCGATTTGGATATTCCGGCCCGGACGTTTCTCTTCGGGGGTAAGGCGGCGCCGGCGTATCAGACCGCCAAGTTCATGATTAAACTGATTACCTCCGCAGGAGAGGTGATTAACCGTGATCCGGAGATCGGCGGCCGGCTCAAGGTGGTATTTTTCCCCGACTTCAATGTGAAAAATGCCCAATCCATTTATCCGGCGGCGGATCTATCCGAGCAGATTTCCACGGCGGGTATGGAAGCCAGCGGAACCGGCAATATGAAATTCGCGCTCAATGGCGCCCTGACCATCGGAACGCTGGATGGCGCGAATATCGAAATCCGCCAGGCGGTCGGGGCGGAAAATTTTTTCCTGTTTGGCCTGAAGGCCGAACAAGTCCGGGAAATCCGGCAGCGAGGCTATCAGCCGCGGGCCATCTACGAACAGAACGCCGAACTGCGCGGCGTTATCGACCTGATTACCTCCGGAGCGCTGTCCAAAAGCGATAGCAATCTCTTCCGTCCACTGGTGGAAAACCTGCTGGGGCCGGATCCGTTTATGCTTTTGGCGGATTATCCCGATTACATCGCCTGCCAGGAACAGGTCAGCAAACTCTGGGACCGGCCGACGGCGTGGAATCGCATGTCGATTCTCAATGTGGCGCGGATGGGATACTTTTCTTCCGACCGTTCCATCCGGGAATACTGCGAAAAAATCTGGCAGGTCAAGCCTGTTCCCGTCAACGATGTGTGAGATGTAACCAGTGGATTTATAAAACAGGAGTTTGCAGGCCATGGAAATTACGACCCTGGGCGAGTGCCGTTTCCCCTCGCCGAAAAAAAACTTTGTCCACGACCAGGACCGGATGCCGGAACTGGTGATATTCAGGCAGGGCGTTGCCCCGGAGACGGGCAATCTCTTCGAGCTGGCGGGGCCGCGCGAGAGGCTGTTCTTCGAGCCAGGCCGGACGCGGGCCGGAATTGTCACCTGCGGAGGCCTCTGTCCCGGTCTTAACAACGTCATCCGGTCGCTGTTTCTGGAGCTGCATTACGGATATGGAGTTCCCGAAGTCATCGGCTTTCGCTGCGGCTATCAGGGGCTGGATCCCAGCGGCGGTATGGAACCGTGGCTTCTCACCCCGGAGATGGTGGACAAAATTCACAAAGAGGGCGGCACGATATTGGGGACTTCGCGGGGGCCGGTCGATACGGAAATAGCGGTGGAAAATCTCATCCGCCGCAAGGTGGATATTCTTTTTTGCATCGGGGGCGACGGGACCCAGCGCGGCTCTTATGCCCTGTACGAAGCGGCCAAAAAACGCGGATATCCCTTGGCCGTGGTAGGAGTGCCCAAAACCATCGACAATGACGTCCAATATGTCATGCGCACCTTCGGCTATCTGACGGCACTGGACGAATCGCGCCGGGTCATTGACGCCGCCCATACAGAAGCGCATAGCCGATTGAACGGCATCAGCCTGGTCAAGCTCATGGGACGTAACGCCGGATTCATTGCCGCCGGGGCAACCATTGCCAGCCAGGATGTGAATTTCACGCTGGTTCCCGAATTGCCTTTCCAACTGGAGGGCCCCGGCGGATTTCTGGCGGCCCTGAAGAAAAGGATTTTGGCCCGCAGCCACGCGGTCATCGTGGTGGCCGAAGGCGCCGGACAAGACCTGATCCCGGGCGAATCCGGGGTGAAAGATGCCTCCGGCCACATGCGGCTTAAGGAAATTGGTTTGTTTCTGCGCGAAAAAATGGAGGCTTTTTTCAAGGCGGAGGCGATTCCTGTCACCATTCGCTACTTCGATCCCAGCTATCAATTGTGCAGTATGCCGGCCAACTGTGAGGACGCGATTATTTGTGATCAGTATGCGCGGCAGGCGGTACATGCCGCTATGGCGGGCAAGACGGGCCTGGTCATCGGGATGATCCACGGTACCTTTATCCATGTCCCGACCGGACTGATTGCGACCGCCAAAAAGCGGCTGGATCTGGATGGCTTGATCTGGCAGGCGGTTCTGGCGACAACGGGCCAGCCGGCGAGATTCGGGATTCTATAAAATATGACAGCCAGTAATAGGGAAAGCGAAGATAGGCCGGATTGGGAAGGGCAGGCAGAGAGAAGGCGAGCAAGAGAGGAACTGCAGAGAAGCACGTACCGGTATCTGGCGGGGAAGGTTCGCAAGCAGGTCCTGGTGCGGGTAGCGATTACCGCGGTGGTTCTGGCGGTATTGTTTGGGGCGTTAGTCCTGGCGTACCTGCGGCGGGAGCTGAATGAAAATATTGTACGGCACGGGAAAGAACAGATGGCGCCCCTCCGCGAACAAATCCAAAGGCTGATGGAAAAAGGCGAGCCGGCCGATGCGGAGGAATGGCAAAGAGAGCTGGGGGCCAGACAGGACCGGGCAGCGGAGCATCCGGACGGCCGTTTTGTGTATGCGGCGGTGTACGACAGAAACCGCAAACGGATGGTGCAGATGGCAGCGCAGGACCGTCAGCCGCCGGAGACGATGGCCATGCGGCTGAATCAAAGCCCGCAGCGGTTTCCGCCGGCAGGGAAGGTGTGGTCCAGGCGGATGGCGGGAAAAGAGCCGGTTTGCATCCAGTTGGTGGTCGAGATTACCGATGCGGCAGGGCAGGGCATCGGATATATGGAGGGGGTGTATGAGGTGAGTCCGCAGGTGACCGCGGCGGGCCGCCGAATGATTTGGCGTTCGGTGCTGGCGGTACATGGAATCGTGCTGCTGACCAGTATGATTTTATACCCGCTGATCCTGCACCTGATCCGGCGTCTGACGAGGGCGGTGGTCCGGCTGCTGCAGTCGTACTTCGAGATGCTGACCGTACTGAGCAGCACCATCGCCAAGCGTGACAATGATACCAGCGAACATAATTTTCGGGTGACGATTATGGCCGTCCGGCTGGCCGAGGCGGTCGGTATGGACCCCGCCGGAATCCGGGGGCTGTTCAAGGGAGCACTCATTCACGATATCGGCAAGATCGGCGAGCAGGATGCCATTCTGCGAAAGCAGGGTTCATTGACGGAAACGGAGCGCACCGAAATGCAGAAGCACGTGATCCATGGCGCGGAGATCGTCCAGGGATCGCAATGGCTGGGGGACGGGGCGGATGTAGTGCGGTTTCATCATGAGAAATTTGACGGCAGCGGATATCCGGAGGGGCGGTCCGGGGAAACGATTCCGCGGGCAGCGCGGATCTTCTGCATCGCGGATGTGTTTGATGCACTGATTGCCTGGCGGCCGTATAAGGAGCCGCTTTCTCTGGAAGAATCGCTGGCGATTTTGCGCCAGGGACGGGGAACCCATTTCGATCCGGAACTGCTGGATCCATTTCTGGAAATGGCGCCGGCATTGTACCATGACTTTCAGCAGGCTTCCGCCGCGCATCTGGGCAAGGCGGAAATAGAAAGTCAACTGGTGCGGATTGCCTGCCGGTATTTTGTGTCGCCGGATGAGGCGATGTCTTTTTGATTGGATTCCGGCGGGCCTGGGGTCGGGTTTGGGGGCAGGAAAATAAAGGGGGCAGATTTTATTTGCAAATGCGGGTTAACCTGTCCGTTTTCGCACTCTGATCAATCCCACAGCTCCCAATCCCAGCAGACAGATGATGTAGGGTTCGGGGGCAATCACGCCCGGGCTGGTGACGACGGAGTAACCGGGGTACGCCCGGGCGAAGTCGGGATCAATGCTGATAATGGGATCAGCCACCGCCCGGAGGCGCACGGAGTTGCCGTGCTCACCGACACGGGCCATCAGAAACGCCTGGAGGTAAATATTCCCCTCGACGCCGGGACCCATGCCGAGGTTGAACGTGGGATTCCAGGTCCGGTCCTCCCACACGATTATCGGAGGTTCCGGAAAGGGCGCAATATTCCGGTACCCGTGGAGGATCGCACGCTGGGACGGCTGATCATAGGGAGTAACCGTAATTCCGGCAAAAGCATTACCTTGATCGATTACGGGATTCCCAACCAGATCCACCTCCATGACAAGCATGGCATCGATAATGAGAGGCACGGCGTCCACTCCGGCCGGCAGCGCCGCACCCTCGACGCCGAAGTAATAGCTCACGGATGCGGAGGCGATCCCGCTCAGCCCGCCCGCATCGCCCGTCATGTCAAGGACAGCCTCGGCGTAAGGCCCGCTGGCCCCGGGAAGGGCGGCGCCCGTCCCGCTGGTCTCGGCCTTGCCGTAGAAGTTGGAGACGTTGATAACGATACTTCCGGGAATATCGGGGGACTCGTTCATGGTGCTGGCCACCCGTTCATGGTAGCGGGCGCTGGTGGCGGCCCCGGCACGCGGGGGACAAAAACTGGCAACGAACAGCATAACAAACAGAAACATACCGCACTTTTTCATACTCTCTTCCTTTCCCTGGTTCGCTTCCGTATTGTTTTTGGTCTAATGATTTCGGTGTAATGGGAATGGCGTTTCGTTTCCTTTTCCAGCCTTACTTCCAAGGCGGGACCGTACTCCAAAGAATATTTTCTCAAACACATCCTTTCACCCATACGGGTGATTCAGCATCCGGAATGAATTGGTTTTCAAGAAGACGATTTATTGCCGAAGACCATCTAAAAATGTGTATATATTTTACCTCGATTCTATTGCCTTGTCAATAGGGAAAATGCAGGCTTTTTTCTGCTGGGCCGCCCACTCGCCTTAAATCGCCAGTGAAGAAACGACGGCCCAAACCGTATCCTCTGCTTATCCAACCTCGAACTTTCATGCGTTTGGTCCTTGTGTCATAAATAGGTGCCGCTTATCTTTATGCCATTCGGGGCAGAAAACATTTTGGCCTGAATAAATAATAGGGACAATATATAGTTCGGCAATTCACTCTTTTTCAGGTAAATAATTCGTACGATTCCGTCGGCAGGCCATTATGTGGCTCAAACCTCCCTGGCTGCGAACCTGCTCCATGCAGGGACACATTATGTTGTGGACACACGGCTATATAAAGGGATTGAAGGTGATAGCAATTTAATTTTTGCTAATTTGTTGCAGTCAATTTAATGACAAAGAATGGATTCAGTCATTGTGAAGCTGCCGCAGGCGGGTGCTCAGGCGGAGCATAAGCTGGATACGTTCAATTTCGTTGAGCCAGTCCTGGAGAGTGGCCTGGAGTTCCTGCTCTTCGGGCAGGAAGAGGCCGGTGGAACAGGCGGGACCGAGCTGCTGGCGTGCGACAGCGCGATAGCGGGTGAGGCTGCGGTCGCCATAGAGTCCGCAGAAGGCAAAATCCTCGGCCAGAAAGAGGACGGTGGGGACCCGATGGCCGGCGTTGATGGCGATGCTGTCGCGCAGCTCGGGAACGGCATCGCGGTCGAGGAAGCGGAGGCTGAGGGTGGGGGAGGCTTCGGCAATGCGGGCCAGCAGCGGGCACTGCTGGACGCAGTCGCCGCACCAGAGGCCGCTGACCACCAGGATATTCATCGGGCGGATAAAGGAACGGAGCAGTTCTGTTTGCGGCTGGGAGAGAGCGGTAGCCTGATACACCTGGGTCCACCGCTGTTTTTGTTCGGGGGTGCCGGTGTTCAGATAATCGGCGTAGGAAAGGGCCTTTTCCAGAAATACACTTTTGAGAAATTCCGGATTGAGCATAGTAAAATCTCCAGTAATCAATTGAACTTACGATGGGTCCGAATCACGATGCTCTTTCAATGATGGCGTACCAACCGGTGTGGGGACCGGCTCAGCGGCAGCAGACGGAGGGGCAGAGGGGCGGGTCTTGAGAACCAGATACACCATAAAGCCAATGACCAGCAGGCCCGCCACCAGCAGGACGGCAAAGATTATCATTGGCAGTATCTGCGGCTGTACGGTCCAGTCGCGGTAGATGTCGAAACCGCCGGCCACCGCGCGGGCCAGATAATCGCTGCGCAGTTGCTGGCGGGCCATGAGCATACCGACCATGCCGAAGACCGGCAGTAGCGTGCTGAGGACCAGCCATTTGGTCTCCTGCGGCTTGAGGATACCATTGACGGCGGTGAAGAGATTCAGCACGACAAAGAGCAGAGCGATCATCCAGGCAACGCCGGTGGGAGTGGAGAAGCCGGCCAGATGCCGGAGCATATCGGTGGGAATGCTGATGAGGTACCAGGTCCCGAAAATAAGCTGCCAGCCCAGCCCCAGCAGCAGCCAGCGCAGGCCCAGCCGGGCGGCGTGTTCGGACTGTTGGGCCGGGTCCAGGGCCGATACGCCGGTGCGGAAACGGCCGATCCAGGCGATGGCCAGGCCGGATATCACCAGCGCAGCACCGATATTATGAAACAGACGGGGCAGGAGGATATAATTTTCTGCATCGTGGACATGAAGATGGCGGAGCCCCCGCTGGAATTCCAGCCAGTGTTCCGGCTGAATGGCCAGCACCGCGTTGTTGGTGAAGATATAGACGATGGACACAAACATCAGCGGGACCAGGAGGATAAAAAGAACACCCCATCTTCGGTGCCAGGTAAGTTTAGCCAGATAGACGGCGACGAACCCCAGCAGCAGGAAGGCCAGGCTGGCCAGCCAGAACCAGGCGATGAGGATATTGGCGGTGTAAAAGTAATGGCCATAGAGGGCCTGAATAAACAGCAGGGGGGCGATACCAAGGGTAATGGCCAGGGAAACGGATACCGGCATGGTTTTCAGTATGCGGGAATCAATCTGCCGATCCAGATCCGTGGAAGTTTTAAAACGGAAGCGGCGGACACATAGAAAAATCGTGCAGCCCAGAACCACGCCGACCATCAGCAGATGCAGCCAGAAAGTAAAGGTCGAAAGAACCACCAGCAGCCAGGGCCAGGCCGGCAGAAAAAACGAGGAATAGTCAGGAATCGGCACCGGATTCATGGCTGGTCCTCCGTTTCTTCGGGTTGGTCGGGACTGGTTTCGGTATCCGGCTGGACTGGCTGGGTGGTATCGAGAGAATGGCAGCCGCTGCCGAGACACGAAGGGCTGGTTTTTTTATCGGGATCGTTCAGGGCGTGCATGAATGCCGCCAGATCTTCGCGATCCTGCTGGTTGCCCACAAAGGGAGGCATGAAGACCTTGACTTTATCCAGTTCCCGCAGGGCATTGACCAGCATTTTGGGCGTCCACTGGTACACCAGCGGCCGGATGCCGTTATAGCCGTCGATGCAGTGGCAGCGGAGACACTGGGCGTCATAGATCCAGCGGCCGCGGACTGTGTCTTTGACTTTTTCCAGGGCTGTATGGTTATAGGTGAGGAAATCTTCATCGGTAAAGGGAATCTCAGCGGCGTCCTGCGGCCGGATGGACCAGCGGGTGGAACGCAGGATGCTGGTATCGAATTTTTTCCCGGGTTTCTGCAGGGAAGCGACCTGGGATTTCAGCAGGCCGTTGCTATACATATGGTCCCAGATCAGGTAGGGTTTTCGCATCCCTTCGCGGACGAATTCGCTGCTGCCGGTGGCAATCAGGGCGATAAACAGCAGCAGGAGGGCTGTTTCCAGGTTGACGCTGCGCTTGCGGATCAGAATGGCCAGATAGCTGAAAAAACCGATCAGCGTGGAAGCGGCCAGGCTGAAGGCAAACAGCAGGGTCATGGCGATGGCGCCGCCTTTGATGTAAAAGACGGATTCCTCCGGCGAAGCGGCGAAGAACCAGCCGGCGGCCGGGATCATCAGAATCAGGGGCAGCAGAAATTTTCCCGCGTGCCGGACCACCAGGTCGCGCTGCTGGGGAGAATACCGCTGCGAGGCGTTGACCAGTACCATGATGATCAGGGCGACAATGGCCAGGCTGGAGATGGTCCGCAGCAGCAGGGAAGGCCAGTAGGTAGGATTAAACAGGCCCGCCCAGAAATCAAACTGCATCGGCCGGACGGAACTGTCCAGCGAGCTGCCGGGGCTGAGCATGAAGGTAACAATCCCGTTGATGAAAACCAGGGTGAGCAGCGCCGCCAGGGCATAGACCCAGCCGACCAGGCAATGGGCCGCGGGCGAGAGCCAGTCCCAGGTGTAATAGTAGATATAGGCCGCCGCCAACTCGACCAGGAAGAAAACCCACTCGACGGCCCAGGCCCAGAGAAAAAGGTGAATCAGCAAACCGGTGGCGTCGGGACTGACCAGGGAGATACTGAACCAGATGCCCACGCCAGTGACCGCTCCCCCGATAAAAGCCAGGATAATCAGCAGGCGGCTGTGATCCCGGAGAAACTGCCGCAGTACTGGCTCATTCCGGCGGAGGGCAAATGTTTCGGTCAGGGCGTTGACAATGCCCGCCCCAATGGCAAAGTGGGCGATAAAAACGTGGATGATAGCGACAATGGCGATGACCATCGAGCCGCCCAGATACGGAACATTCCAAACCGGGTAATCCATACGATACACCGCACCAAAAAATCCAGCAATTCAAGACAACTATAAATCGTTAAAGAACAACCACAGCACGCTCAGCAGAAATTATAGGGCGGACCTCCAGGAAATGCAACCGACAGCGGGAAAATTTTATCTGAAAAGTGTATGCCCTGGTAACGCCGTCGTAAAACCGGGCGACAGACTGATTAAGTCGGGTCATTAAATGGCCGAAAGGCTAACGTAGCCTTACTGGTGCAGAGAAACCTTAGCCGCAGAGGAATAAACAGGAAAAGATGAAAACAAACCAGATGATTTTAACGGCGTCGGGGATCGGAATGATGTTTTTAGTACTGGCAGGTGGGTTCGGCTGCAGTAAGTCGATTCAAACCTATCAGGGGCAGGCCAAGGCGTTGCCGGAGGTAGCCGTGCTGCGTACCTCGGAGGAAACGTGTCCGATAACCCGGATTGACGGGGTGTCGGTGGGGGAAGCATATGAGGCGGGAACCGAGTACCATCTTTTGCCGGGTGAACATACAATTCAGATTGTCAATACGATCGGAGACTGTGATACCTACTGTCGGATCGAATTTGCGGATTTACAATATAATTTTCAGCCGGGGTGGGTGTATGCGATTCTCCCGAGCGAGCCGGTCGAGGCGGCAGCGGAGCCGGAAAGCCGGCCCTGGACGCCGCGATTAAATGGGCAGGGCATGGCGCTGGGATTCGGGGGGGATTTTGGAAAAGATTTCCAGAAGAAAGAGAGTGAGGAAGCGGCGGCGTTTCGGGTGGTGTCTGAGGGAGATGTGGTGTCTTTTGCGGCGGGGCATCCCGATTATTTTGTCGATTCGCCGATGTGGAAGAAACTGCGGAACCAGAACGGGCTGCGTCCCCCTCTTTTTGAGGGGATCAAACTGCAGTTGGTGGCATGGGGTGTCCTGAAAGCGGAACCGGCCGTGGTACCGGAACCAGCCGCAGAGCCGGAACCGACCATGGTGGCGGAAACGAAACCGGTCGAGGCATTTTGAACAGGTTTTGTAGCTTACAATGCCTCTGGCGTAGGGTGCAGTGAATCCGGATTATTCCACTTTTCCTGGTCCGACCGTTTCATCCAGCACCTGGCGGTATTTGTCCACGTCGTAGCTGAGAACCCATCGGTTCTTTTCCTGTCCGTCTACGAAAAGAATGACGGTGGGAAAGTAGGAGATGTCATAGCGATCTTTGAGATCCGGGGCTTTGACCGCAAAATACGCCTCCATCAATTTAAACCGGGCGAAGGTAATCCGGCCCTGGTATTCCTCCGCCAGCTTGACCAGTTTCGGCTCCAGAATCACACAGGTGGGGCATCCATCTTTGTAGAAGTCCACCAGGACCGGCTGTTTCGATTGCATGAGCAGCCGGTCAAAGTCGTTCTGGTCTTTGATTTGATTGAGGTTCTGGCTGGAACATCCGCCCAGCCACAGGGATAAGAAAACCGCCGCCAGCAAGACTGTCCGGCCTGTGTGCGTGGCGGAGCGTGCCGCATGAAAATTTATTTTTTCATTCCGGAGTTTGATGAGACGGGCATTTCGAGCAACGATCATTTTATTCTCCTATTTTTTATTGTCCGGTGTTTTCAAACAAGGGAACCAATTAGGGGTTACCGGCTTGGTGCCTTTGCGTCTTGCGGTAACAAGGATTTACCACATTAACTTTACTTTGGTTCCGCATCATATCCGGGAATGTAACGGCATAGGTTTATGCATGCAAGATATTTTATGACCTGGTTTTGTATGGGAAAATGGTAATACTGCAAATCCTGCTTCCTTGAGCGGCTGAGGGAAGCTGCCGGAAGGCAGTTATCGGACTAAGCCATTGTCCGGTAGTCATTTAGAGAATTTTCGATTCCGGACGTACTTTATTCCGCTCCTGCTGGCCGGTTCTGTGATTCTTTTTCTGACGTCTGCTGTGCCGGAAAACTATAAAACTCTTTCTACCGGCTTAATCGCTACAGTTTATCAGAAAAAACTGGAATATGCTCTGCTAAAAAGGTCCGGATAGTGGTTTTGCGGGTAATTACATGCTATATTTGAGGTGAACCAGGACAGGGTAAGAACGGAATAGCGAGGTAGCCAATGAAGCGAAGCAGACGATGGGGATTGCTAAAGATGGTACTGGCGTTTTTCGCCGGGGTCTTGACGACGCTGTACTTTCTGGTGCCGGGCAAAACCGGGCCGACGCTGCTGGTGAACGGGGACCGGCAGGTCCAGCTTAACCAGTTGGGGCAGGCCGGCGATAAGGTCGAGGAGTTGAGCGACCGGGCGCTGGCCTACGCCTATCAGGCGAAAGATTATCTACAGGAGAGAATGAAGAATAAATAACAACCGCCGCAGGAATTTCCGTCCGCATGGCTGACGTATCCAATCCCGACCCACCTCTG
>JAKQBU010000588.1 GCA_029573975.1 Planctomycetota bacterium | reverse complement strand
AGCCGATAATTTAACGTGCGCCCTGAGCTGTTTTCCATACCCTTTATCCATCTGAGCATCAAAAGCTATGGCTTTATGATGGTGCTGGGCTTTTTGGCCGCCTTGCTGCTGGCCCGCTGGCGCTGCAAAAAGCAGGGTGAGAATCCCGCTCCGATTGCCGACTTCGGCCTCATTGCCCTGCTGGCCGGGGTGATCGGTGCCCGGCTCTTTCATGTTTTCCATAACTGGTCTTATTACCGCGATTATCCTAAAGAAATTTTTGCCATCTGGTCCGGCGGCCTGGAATTTTTAGGCGGTGTGATCCTGGCGGCGGCGGCGATGGTGATATACTTCCGCCATAAAAAACTGCCTCTGCGTAAATATCTCGATATCCTTGCCCCTTCACTGATGCTGGGGCTGGCGTTCGGCCGCATGGGCTGTTTCCTCAATGGCTGCTGTTTCGGCGCCCCGACCACGGTTCCCTGGGCGATTACCTTTCCAGCCGTCAATACCATGACCCACAGCAGCTCCGGCTGTGCGAAGGAAACACAGTACCAGTATAGTTACCCCTACGAATACCAGCTTACCCCTGACCGGTGCCGTCATCCCGAAAACGGGCCGCTGCTGGAACTGCCCCCCGATTATTATAATGGATATATCGATTCCGAGGGGTATCTGGTGGATTCGGATCAGGCAGTGCCGCCCGGCAAGCATTGGTATCGTGCGCCCAAACGGATCTCGGACCTGAATCCGCAGCAGATCGAGAAATTGCGCCAGGGGAAACATCCGATGCACCCGATTCATCCGGCGCAATTATACGCCATCGCCAACGCCCTGATATTGTGTTTGATTTTAAATGGGATTTACCGATTCCGGAAATTTGACGGTTGGGTTTTTGCCTGGATGCTGATTTTATACGGCTTTACCCGCCTCGGCCTGGAATTTCTGCGTACCGACAGCCCTCTGGAATTCGACGGCCTGACCATTTCGCAAAACCTGGGGATTCTGCTGGTTTTGATTGGGCTGGGGATGCACTGGTTTGGCCGAACGAAACGCTGGGGAAAGGAATCCTCTCGATGATTGCGGTTACCGGTGGTGCGGGTTTCATTGGCAGTGCCGTCATCTGGGCACTGAATCGCAAAGGCAGGAAGGATATTCTGGTGGTGGATGCCTTGACCACCGACGAACGCTGGAAAAATCTGATCAACCTGCGTTTTGCTGATTATATCGATAAACAGGAATTCCTGGACCAGTTGGAAAAAGGGAGTCTGGATCAGTCCGTCAGCGGCATCATCCACCTGGGCGCTTGCAGCAGCACCACCGAACGGGACGCCGGCTTCCTGATACGCAACAATCACCAATATACTCAGCATCTGGCCCGGTGGTGCCTCGATCACACGAAGCGGTTTGTCTATGCCTCCAGCGCCGCCACCTACGGTGATGGCCGGCAGGGCTTCAGTGATGACCATGCCCGGCTGGAAACGCTCAAGCCGCTGAATATGTACGGCTATTCCAAACATCTCTCGGATCTGTGGTCCTGGCAAAACGGCCATTTGAATAAAATCGCTGCCCTGAAATATTTCAACGTCTTCGGACCCAACGAATATCACAAAGAGGACATGCGCAGCGTCGTCCACAAAGCCTACTGCCAGATTAACGAGACCGGCAAGGTCCGTCTTTTTAAATCCCATAAGGAAGGTTTCCAGGACGGCTGGCAGCTCCGCGATTTCATTTACGTGAAAGATGCGGTGGCGGCGACCCTGGGGATTTATGAAAATCCCAAAGCGAATGGTATTTTCAATATCGGCACCGGGCAGGCCCGCAGTTTTTATGATCTGGCCGTTACTACGTTTCATGCGATGGATTTGGAGCCGTATATTGAATACATCGATATGCCCGAAACCATCCGTGATAAATACCAGTATTTCACTCAGGCCGAAACCGCCAAACTGAAAACCTTGGGCCTAAATACCATGCATTCACTGGAAGATGCGATTACCGACTATGTGCGAAATTATATCCTGAAGGACGATCCTTACCTGAAACCGGAGGACGAACCATGCGCGTCATGATAACCGGCGGTGCGGGCTTTCTCGGCATCAATCTGGTACGTTATTTTCTGCGGCGAAACTGGGACGTGACTTCGCTGGATATGGCGGAATTCGATTATCCCGAAAAGGACAAGGTGCGGATTATAACCGGCGATATCCGCGATACCGGAATCGTAGCCCAGGCCACGCTGGGGGCGGATCTGGTCATTCACTGCGCCGCGGCCCTGCCTCTGTATTCGAAAGAAGACATCTTTACCACCGATGTCAACGGCACGCGCAATGTACTCGAAGCCGCCCGGCAGGCGGGGATCAAGCGGGTGGTCCATGTCTCTTCCACCGCCGTCTATGGGGTGCCGGACCATCATCCGATTTACGAAGATGACCAGAAAATCGGTGTCGGTCCCTACGGTGAGGCCAAGATTAAGGCGGAAGATGTGTGCCTGGAATACCGGCAGAAGGGCCTGTGTGTTCCGATCCTCCGCCCGAAATCGTTTATCGGCCCCGAGCGGCTGGGCGTCTTTGCCATGCTCTACGACTGGGCCAAAGACGGCAAAGGTTTTCCCATCATCGGCAAAGGGCATAACCGCTATCAGCTTCTGGATGTGGAGGATTTGTGTGAGGCAATTTATATCGTCTCCACCCAAGACGAAAAAATTGTCAACGACACCTTCAACATCGGAGCTAAGCAGTATCAAACCTTCCGCGAGGATTTCCAGGCCGTGCTTGACCAGGCGGGCTTCGGCAAAAAAATTATATCCTTTCCCGCCGGTCCGGCGATTGTCGCCCTCAAAATCCTGGAGGCCCTGAAACTCTCCCCCCTTTACAAATGGGTCTATGAAACCGCCTGCCAGGAGTCCTTCGTCTCCGTGGAAAAGGCCGAGAAAATCCTGGGTTTCGTCCCGAAATATTCCAATCAGGACGCCCTGATCCGCAATTTCCAGTGGTATCTGGACAACTTGGATACGTTTTCCGGCCGATCCGGCATCTCCCACCGGGTTCCCTGGAGCCAGGGTATCCTCAAAGTGGCGAAATGGTTCTTTTAGGGACATTGGTTAAAAGTTAGT
>JAKQBU010000585.1 GCA_029573975.1 Planctomycetota bacterium | reverse complement strand
GCATACCTGGCAGCTCCGGAAGTCCGCCTCCGCGGCAAAGAGGATGCCCGAAGTGGTTTTGTTCGGGACCATCAGGAAGGAGCCGGTCAAACGGACGCCGATGGCCTGTTCGACATCACCGAGCAGAGCAAAGAGTCCGCGCTGCTGTTCGATGGGCCAGATGGAGGCATCGCCGGCGCCCGGCCGCATGGTCGCGGTTTTGCCGAGCCGGAACCGGCGGTGGAGAAAATCGCTGAGGTGCCGGTTGGCCGCCGCCAGAAGCTGGGCCTTGATGGCATCCCACCAGAATTCCTTCAGCATGTCGCCCTGCGCGGGGTTGGCTTCATCCAATTCATGTCCGCAGGTAGCCACCACGGGAAAGACCCGCTCCGCGGCAGCCAACTGCCGGCTCAGGGTGCGGCTGGTGAAGACGGTATCATCGATTTTCAGGGTGTCGCCGTCCCGGCCCTCCACATACGAAACGGTATAGCCCGCTTTGGGTCTGCCGACTTTTTCGGCAATCGCCAGGAACGCCCGGAAGTCCCCGGCGTCTTCTGAATCCGGGGGAATATGGAGCAACTCCATCAGCGTGGCGGCATCCAGGGAAAAGGGGATTTCGGTTATGGTTTCCATGCTGTTTTATCCTTGCACTATGCGGAAGTTTCGGCTACCGGCCCGGTACCTGAACCGTGCCGGCCGTTACGCCATCGTCGCGGGTCATGGTGACATCGAGGCGGCCGCCGGCGACATCGACGCGAATAATCGTTGCCCGTCCCTCCTGCGGGCTTCCGCCGATTATCATGGGGTACTCCCGCAGGGGCGGGTCCGGCGGCATCACGGCGTATTCGTGCGTGTGTCCGGAAATCATCAAATCGATTTTCCCCTGATTGAACAGCGGCCGCCACTGGTTGTACAAATCATTGGTTCCATGCCATTGCTCCGAGGGCATGGGCGGAATATGGACCAAAACGATGCGGAAGGCCGCCTGCTGAAATGGTTCGGTTTGCAGTTCTTTTTCCAGCCATCGGGTCTGCTCTTTCCGGTAGGCATCAAAATCGGCCAGGCCGCTGTATTCGCGGTGGCTGTCTTCCTTGTCTTCGCCGCCGTCCAGGATGATAAAATGCACCGGGCCGTGGCCGAAGGAATAGTAGTAACGGCTTTCGGGCAAATCGAGATAGTCGGGAAGCATCCGGGCGAATTTTCCCCGGGTCTCGTGGTTGCCGCGAATATAGACAAAGGGAATCCGGCTGGCAAAGAGGCTGCTGCAGGGCTGGAGGACATGCCGGATCACCTGAGCCTGGTCTTCGATATGGCCCAGGATATCGCCGTTCAGGAAAACCAGATCATAGGGTTGGGCCGCCGCTATCTGCAGGAGTCCGGCCAGGAGGTCATTGCGCTGGTGGAGGTCATTGAGCACGACGAAGGAGAAGGACTCTTTCTGCCGGGATAAGGTGCGAAAACTACAGATATCGCCGGTCAGCGTTTCGCCGTAGGTTACCTGGTAGGGTTCGAATTTCAGGATTTCCCTGGAACATATCCGGTAGCGGTATTCCTGGTGGGTTGAAAGGCTGGTGATCGGAATCCGGTGAATCGTCGTACCGGCATCCAGCAGCCCGTGCCGGCTGTGGAAGGCCTTCTGGTCCAGGGTTTCCCCCGTGCCGTACTCCACCCAACTGGTGCAGGGGGAGTCGGTAATCCACATCACGGTCATGGAGGTTTCGGTGGGATTCTGGAGATAAGGCCCCACCACCACCTGAAGAGCCCAGGCCTTGCCGGAGGCCAGCACTGCCAGTAATAACAAACTGATTCGTAGGTTGCTTTTCATGGTTCTGTGACTCCTGTGGGTATATTAACGGCTGGGTTCGGCGGCCTGGGTTTGGGCTGGGGGAGGCGGGGTTTCGGCATGCAGGGAGTGCCGCAGTGTTCGCCAGGAAACGGCGGTCATAAAAACAATAAATACAATGCGCAGCACCTGACGGGGAAGGATATGAGTCAGCCAGCCACCGATATAGGAACCGATGATGGCCGTGGGAATCAGCATGGCCGCCAGATGAAGAGACGAGGAGATTGTCAGGCCGTGGCTGGGCAGGGTGAGGTTTTTATAGATCGCCCCGAAAAAAGCGGCAAAGACGATGGTGACGGCTGAATTGGCGATGGCGCGGCGCAGCGGCAGCTTCAATAGTAACTGCTGGGCCGGCACGCACAAGACCCCGCCCCCAATGCCCAGCAGGCCGGCCGTCAGCCCCATGGGAACCCCAACACAGATGATCTTCCAGGGGGGCAAATGAGGGGGATTTTTTTCATATTCTTCCGTCAGGTTGGTTTTGGAAAAAAACCGGATGATATTATAGACGATCACATAAGCCATAAAAATCGCCAGCCCGGTGGCCAGATATTTCCCGTTTTGGCGGGCGAAATAGCGGCTGTTGCTGACGGCCACTCCTATAAAAATTCCCGCCAAGGCCGAGGGAATGAGCCAGACGATGACATCGGCCATAATGGCGTGGGCGCGGCGATGGGCGTATATGGAGGGGGCGGCGATAAAGACGTTGCAGATCATGGCAGCCGCCTGCAAGAGATGCTGGCTCTGGCCGGTGTAGCCCTGGGCGGTATAGCTGAGGTAGATAATCAGCGCCGGGATGATAATCGTAGAGCCGCCCACCCCCAGCAGGCCGCCGACAAAACCAGCCAGCAGACCAATCAACGATGTTATGATAAAAATCATTCCGGATAAGCATACCGTTTTTTTGTGGACCATTCCAGAGTCTTGCGATAATCTTTTTCCCGTCTCAAATTATGTTGACGGCGATATTTTTTTTTCTAATATTGTCATTATGGCGTAATTTAGCATGGATGTTAGTATCAGGCGTTTTGACCTGTTATTATGTATAAAACCTTTATACGAATATGGTTATGAGCTATGAAGTTTAAAAATCTTGATTTTGATCCTGCCCGTAATCCTGCCGTTCTTGATACCGCGACCTGGGATGCCCCAGCCGTGTGCCGGTGTCTGAATCAACTGCCCCAGGGGTATGTTGGTTCGCTGGTTCAGGCGGCAGAAAACCGGCGTAAACTGCCGGCCCAGAATGGGTTTACACCGTATGATGGTTCGCTGGCCGGCAAAGACGGGAAGACGCTGTTTCTGGCTGGGATGCCGGATCGGCAGCAGATTTTTGTGGAGTTGGCACCCCAGCAGAGCGAATCGGTGATGGGAACCGCCCTGCATCAGCAGAAGCTGGATAGCGGCTGTTTGCGGGCGTATGCAGCCAGTGCCCAGAATCTGGACCGGTTTTTCAGAAAGGTAGCCCCCAAGAAAGGGCCGCTGGCGCTGGGGAGTACCCCGCGGCTGGGGATCGGGGTGCGCATGACGACTTCCTGCTGGCCGGCGATTTTAAAGGCGATGGACCAGAAGAAATTCAGTTCCAATATGATTCAGAATTCGGTCCGGGAACTCAATCTGATGCCCAAGCTGCTGGAGGCCGGGGCGCCGGAGAAAAATTATGCCTGCGGTTTTGGAACGATTGAAACCGGTTATACCGGCAGTACGTTTGAGGGGCTGTGGGTGTATGGGGTGCTGGAAGGACTGAAATATCCCAAGGATCTGCCGTATGGAGCGGACGCCGACCATATTCAGGTCAAGCGGGATCCCCAGGGGCTGGACCGGGCGAAGCGGGTGATCGACTCCGGGCGGTATTATACCTTTTATACGATTGATATGGCGGATATTCTGGGGTATCAGGCGATGCTGGAAAAGGACTCCGCCAAGGCGATTGCCTTTTTCGGGCAGAAGATTACGGATTCCTCCCTGCGAAAGGAGATTGCGCAGTATCATCAGCAGGGCCGGACGATTGCCGGCATCCGGTATCAGCCGGATGAGGCGGCGCTGGGCCGTCTGGTGGGTAAATTCTGGGATTCCCTGCGGATTATGGAGGAACTGGCCCGGTATATCAACTCGCTGAAAGACGGGCAGAAATTTGATCTGGAATTTGCGATGGATGAGCATCCGCCGGAGGTGCCGGCCTTTGACTGCCTGACCACCAACGAGGAGGTCCTGTTTGTTTTGCTGGAAATCCAGCGCCGCGGCCTGCCGGTAACGCATATTGCCCCTAATTTTGGGGCGGAAAAGGGGCTGGACTATCGCTGCCCGGACGGCCTGGATGGCCTGGAGAAGCGGATTGTGGCCCAGTTCGGCATCGCGGAGGAATTCGGAGTCATGCTGGATTTTCATTCGGCGGACGATCTGACGGCCGGACCCCGGCGGGTAATCCAAAAGGCTACCGGCGGCAAGCATCATTTCAAGATTTCGCCCATGCTGCAACTGCTGTACGCGGAGGTGCTGAGCGAAGTTCATCCGGATTTATTCAAGGAGTGGTGGCAGGACGCCCAGGCCTATGCCCGGCGGGAAGCGGAGGCCGGTTCGGCGTTTGCCCGGCAATGCCTGAAGGATTTTGATCCGCAGAAGGCCCCCTCCCGCCATGATCTGTTTTTCCATCATTACAGTTTCGCCTTTGTGGGCAAACGCGGTCCTGACGGCCAGTTCCTGCACCGGCATCGTTTTTACGACCTCTCGCCGGCCTTTTATCAGGCGTATGAGGACCGGCTGGTGCGGTATCTGAGTATGCTGGCGGAGGAATTGTTTTAACACAGAAATTTGTTAATTTTATTTTTAGAGTAAGGAGTTTGTGTACATGAAGATTTTTGTGGATAGTGCCGATCCGAAAGAGATCGCCGAAGTATTGGAATGGGGGATTATTTCCGGTGTCACGACCAATCCGTCG
>JAKQBU010000573.1 GCA_029573975.1 Planctomycetota bacterium | reverse complement strand
ATTCAAAAGAATAGGAAAGGGTGTTATTGCTGTTGATAATCAGATTTCCCCAGCCCACCTCATCCCATCGGGAATCCGTCCCCAGCCAATGCCCGAAAAAACGATACTCCCCGGCTAGATCATTGACCGTGATATTGCTCGCCTTGCGCACCAGAAAATCAATCCCCAGCCGGTTGCTGGCATCCGGCGCGGTATCCGCATGGATCATCACCTCCCCGTTCCAGGCCACATTGTAAGCCCCGGACGACAAATTAACATTTATGGAACCGTCCGCCTGAACATCGGTGGTAAAAGACGAGTAAAAGCTATGATGACCGGCCGGATCATCCCATTCCTGTACCCAAATGGTCCCCGAAATGGCCACATTTCCCCGTTTACCCCACGGAACATGGCTGCTCACATCGGCACTGAGACTGCCGAACCAGTATTCCCCGCTTAAATCCACTCCAGCCGCCGCCGCCGCTGCCATGGCCAGCCAAACCGCCGCCAGTAATCCTGTTTTCACGCTTGCCATATAGTATCCTCTCTTTTTATGCTTCCATTAGATCCGTACCATTTTATTCAAAAACTGCTCTGCTCACAAGTCCTAAACACCTCTCCATAATAGGGCCGATGTCCACAACTGCGCAAGGTTTTTCCCATTTTTTTTCAAAAAAACGTCGTAAATCCTTGTCAATCCTCAATAAAATTTTTTTGCCGTGCGCAATTTTGGCCATTCACCGTGGCCGTTTTTGCGCAATTTTCACCTTCTGTAACCCCCCAAAAACCCTATTTAATAGGGGGGTAAAAGACCGGCAATATTGACTTGTGTGAAAAATCGGATACCCTGCTTGCTATGAATCTTTGCCTGGTACGAACGGAGTTATATTTCATCCCAGCCTTTACAGGTTCTGGACCTGCAGGTCAATAAGGTTTCTGCATCTCATGCCTGACATCGAACATATTCTCGAAAATCACCAGTACCTGCCATACCTCATCCTTCTGGTGTGGACCTTTCTGGAAGGGGAGTCTATTGTTATCATTGCCGGAATCGCCGCCCGGCACGGCCATCCCTGGCTGCCGCTGGTCATTCTCTGCGCGTTCTGCGGCAGCCTCACCAGCGATCTGCTCATGTTTTTTCTGGGCCGCTACCAAGGCCAGGCTTTTATTGCCCGCCGGCCCCGCTGGCAAATGCGGGCGGAAAAAGTCTATGCTCGCCTGGAAAAGCATCAAACCTGGCTCATTCTGACCTTCCGTTTCTTCTACGGCATCCGCAATATCACCCCCCTGGTTATCGGCATGAGCCGCGTGCCCGTGCGGCGCTATATCATCTTGAATACCATCGGCGCGGCCCTCTGGTCCCTTTCCTTTTCCTTCGGCGGGTATTTATTCGGTGCCGCCCTGGAAACCTTCCTGAAAAAAGAGCATCAAATGGTATTGATTCTGCTGCTGATTGCTCTTACCGTCCTTCTCTGGTGCATCCGTGTGGCCCGCCGCCGAGTCTCGCAAAAAAATAATCCCTTGCCCCCTTCCGGATAGGGTCGAGGTCCGTAATTGTGTCAGGTTTCCCCGTTTTTTTCAAAAAATCGCCGTAAATCTTTTATTCTTGTCAAAAAAAATCCGTCCCTAGCCCGCCTATTTCACGGGGTTTTGACACATAGTATCCTAACTCCATTATTCAGTATGTCTTATGGAATATTTTTCGCTTCGCCAACCTCGACATTCTGTTTTCAGAGTGAATTTTTGGCCGCCTTCGAGGCCGCAGTAGCTATCTTCCGCAGGCATATAAGTCTATATGTTGAGGACAGATAGCGACGAGAACGAAGAAGGCGGGCAAAAAGGCCGCTGAAAACCGAAAGCCGGTAAAATATGCGGGCTAGGCTTGACTTTCCCGCAACCTTTGATACCTTAACTGATGTACGAATCCCATCCTTTGACAACGATGGTCTTGGTCGAGGGATATTGGGCATAATAACTTGTTTGCGAAATTCTGATTTTTGTAATGGGATTTTGTTCAAAATGATAATGGCAGGTTTTTTATGAGGGATAGATATGGAACCAAACACCAATGAAACACAGGAGCAGGAAGCCATCGTACCGGAACCGGCCGGCACCGAAAAGGTATTGTTTGAAGGGGTAACTCAAACCCTGCAGAAAGAATTGCAGTCCGGGGCTAGCTGGTTTTACTGGATCGCCGGCCTGACGGTAGTAAATACCGTCATGGCTTTTTCCGGCAGTGACAAAGGCTTTGTCCTGGGGCTGGCCTTTACCCAGGGTATCGATTTTGGTGCTCGGGGAATCGGTTCG
Source organism: Planctomycetota bacterium (assembly GCA_029573975.1). The sequence continues at coordinate 293 of JAKQBU010000573.1, read as the reverse complement.
ATCGGCATCCTGATTGCCGTGGTGATCGATCTCCTGATGATCGGCGGTTTCATCACCTTCGGCATCTTCGCCGGCAAGGGACATAAGTGGGCCTTTATCACCGGCCTGGTCATTTACGGCCTGGATACCCTGCTGGTCCTTGCCCTGCTGTTTGCCGATACCGGCCTTTTGCTGGGTGCAGTGATTCATGCCCTGGCTATATTTTACATCATCCGCGGTCTGCGTGCGGCCATCAAACTCGGCCAGATCCCCCGGCTGGATTCTAATCCCGGACTATGAAACAGGAGAATTAT
>JAKQBU010000545.1 GCA_029573975.1 Planctomycetota bacterium | reverse complement strand
TTTTGACGCTGGCGTCTATTTTAGTAAATCATAATGGCCCAGGGCCGTGTCTGCAGGAAAGAGTTTATGAATATTCTGCATGTATCTGCATTGCCGACCTGGCCGATTCAGGGCAAGGGGGGGATGCCGTCTCTGTTTGAGACGCTGGAGGGGCACCGGCGGGGGGGGCATACGATTACAGTGATTTTACCGCAGTTTGGCCCCTTTGGCGATAAGCGGGATCGTATAGAAATTCCGCCAGGTACGGCCTATGAGGTTCATTTTGCCCCCTGCCGCTGGCTGGCGGCGGTGAAAGAGGTCCGCCGGGCGGTCAAACCCGCGGGCGGATCGCAGGAGATTCCCTTTGGTCTTCGCTGGATCATCAACATGACGGTTTTTAAACTGCTGACGCTCAGCCTGGTGCTGACGGCGATTCGCGTAAAACGCAGAACCCGGCAGAAGTTCGATTTGATATATGCCCACAATCAATATGCCGCTCTGGCCGGATGGATCCTGCGGTTTATGTTTCGCGTACCGAATGTCACCCGGCTGTATGGTACCTTTCTGGCGGATCTGATGAACCGTCCGCTGGTGTGGCTGCGCTATCCGACCGCGGCAGCCGGCTATCTGGTCCCCAGCCATCTGCTGATTTGCGGCAATGATGGCACCCGCGGTGATGAAGTGGCGAAAAAGTTAAAAATTCAGCCTCAGCGATTTCGATTCTGGCAAAACGGTATCGATCCTCCGAAAGCACCCCTCCGGATTACGCGGGAAGAATTTCTTGGCCGCGCCCCCCGGAACCTCCGTGCGGACAGTGTCTGGATTTGCAGTTGTTCGCGGCTGAGCTACTGGAAACGGATTGACCGCATCTTTCAGGCTCAGCGAATATGCCGGTTGCAGGGGCAGAATGCTCAGGTCCTGCTGGCGGGTGACGGCCCGGAACGCGAAAGTCTGACAAAACTGGCGAGGGAACTGGATATCGAGGAGAATGTCGTCTGGCTGGGAGCCATCCCGCACGAGGATATCTGGGCCATGATGAATCTGTCCGATATATTCATCATTACCAATGACGTAACCAATCGCTGCAATCCTCTTTACGAGGCGATCTATGCCTCCCTGCCGGTGGTATCCATTTATGATCGTTCGACGCAGGACCTGCTGAAAGATGGCGAAAACGCCCTACTGGCGGATCGCGAGAATTCCGAACAGTTGGGGCATTGTCTGGTGCGGCTCTGTCAGAGTCCGCCCTTGCGGGAAAAATTAAGCCAGGCCCAAAAGGCCGTTGCCGCCACGTTCTGGAGCTGGGAGGAACGGCTGGCCGAAGAGGTCCGGGAACTGGAAAAGCTGGTTTCCCAATCCCCGGAGGGCAACCGATGAACAATCCTGCCCAAAACGGCCCACAGAAATCCTCTCGGGGACCAATCCGGCTGGCGGCGGTGGGAGACCTGCTTCTGCCGGTGGATCCCAATGGCAATATCCCTCCGCGGGATATTTCCAGGGTATTTTCCGGTTCCGCAGAATTTTTTAAACAGTATGATGTGGTTTTGGGGAACCTGGAGTGTACGCTGGACGGCGGTTGTGGTACCGTGGCGACCGAACCACGGGTTATTTCCAGCCCGGAACTGATCAGCGGCATCCAGGCTGCGGGTTTTACGATAGTGACCCTGGCGAACAACCACGCCTTTGACTGCCTGCCGGAAGGATTTCATCGTACCCGGAAGCTGCTGGAGCAGATGAATATTGCCTATTTTGGTGCGGGGGATAATCTGGAAGAAGCGGAACAGCCGCTCATTCTGGACGTGAAGGGAATCCGTTTGGGTTTTCTATCCGCGGTGGATCGCGGTACCGGTCCGAATCAATTTGCTGCTCCCGGGCAGTTCGGTGTGGTGCCTCTGGAATTAAACCGGCTGGTAAACCAGATTCGGCAATTACGCAAGCAGGTGGACCATGTTATTGTTTCGGTCCATTGGGGCAGCGAGCGATTTAGTATTCCTTCCCCTGCCCAGATCGAGCAGGGCCATAAAATGGCAGAGGCGGGAGCTTCTCTGGTTTTGGGCCATCATCCCCACGTCTTGCAGGGAATGGAAACCTGGCGCGGTGCGGTGATCCTCTATTCCCTGGGAAATTTTGTCTCCAGCGAAGTCTATTTCACCGATGGTGACCGGGTCCGCTGGAACCGTACGGAACGGACCGGCTGTATTCTTACCGTGGAGATGGATTGCCAGAAGATTCTGTCTGTAAATCAGATACCAACATATGATACGGGGGAACGGATTGAGATAGATGGAGGTAGATTTGGCAGACACCGAATCAGGCGGGTAAATGCCTGCCTGAAAAAGGGAGTGACTCTCAGGCGCTATCGACGAGAATACCTCCTGGTTTCCGTCATACGTCCCATAATCAGCTATTTTCGATGGTCTCGCTTGAAAACACTTGGTTTTCGCCAGATTAAGAACGGTTTTATCCGCATATTTCGGGTAAAAAAAATAAAGTAAAGAAATCGATAGTTTTATTTTTATCTATTTGCCGGATTCTCCATATCTAACTTTTTATAAGATACTTACAAATAATTTACACGTGGCTATATAGTATCACAATTTTCCTGACTAAATACGGATAAAACCTTGACATGGTTGCAAGGAACGATTATACTTACCTTATGAAGTCTTTACATATGTAAGGTTATCTTAAGGAGTATCCAATCAACTCCGATACATATATTCGACAGGAGCCGCATTCGGCGGCGTAAGACTGAAGTGTATCTTATCTATGGATAAAACGCAAAATCTTCGTGAATTACGAAACAAAGCCATTGATCGATCTTATGGGACGGTCGCTGGTGGAGGATTGAGTGCAGCCCGGGACGTCTATCCCAGCCTGCCGAAAAAAGATATATATAGTATAGGGCCTTTAAGCCAGCCGAAGATGGCGGAGCGGATTGTGGCGGCGCTGGTGGATTATATCAGTTCGGCGAATCTGGAATCGGGGCACAAGCTGCCTTCAGAAAAGGAGTTGAGCGAGATCCTGCAGGTGGGCAACCGGTCGCTGCGGGAGGCCCTGATGATTTTGCAGGCCCTGGGTCTGGTGCAATCCCGGCACGGGGCCGGCTGGTTCGTGGAAGAATTTGATCCGACTAGCAGTTTGCGGATTCTGTCTCCAGTGTTTGAGAAGTTCGGCGGCGGCGATGTTTTTCAGATTCTGGATACCCGCCTGACGATTGAGCCGCAGGTGGCGTATCTGGCGGCGGAACATATTTCAGAGGGCGGGCTGGATAAGTTATCCCGTGCCATGAACCAGATGAAGGAACTGGGGGAAAGAATCATGCGGGAAAAGCAGTACAACGAAAACTATATGGCCTATGGGCGCTATGATCAGGCCTTCCATGTGATCTTATCCCAGGAGTGTGCCAATACCATTCTGGCCATGCTGAGCACGATTTTAAGCGAAACCTTTGATGTGGTGCGGTTCCGGATGTTCATGGTCCGGGTGGAGGAGCCGCTGAAGCAGCATCAGGCGATTTACGATGCCGTGTGCCGCCGCGACAGCCGGGCCGCGGAGGAGGCTATGCGGTTTCATATCGAGGATACCCGGCAGTTGTTCCGTAACCACCGGCATCTATTACAGTAAAAACAGACAAGGAAAGCGTTACAAGGAGAAATACAGCTTATCGGAAAGGAGGTGAGCAGAACCGGACGGAGAGAACGCGAAATTCACAGAGGCTGAGGCAGTTCATATTCCAGGAAAGGAGAAAGCCGATCAAAAGAATGAAGGAAGTTTGGAAAGGTAACGTGTTACAGAATATAGATTTATTGTATTGGAGGATTTCGTAATGAGAAATTCAAAACAAAAACAAAATTTAAGGAGGTATGAGATGAAAAAGATGTTTTTAATGTCGGTTTTAGTTATGGCGCTGGCAACCGTGTCCAATGCGGACTGGGTCCTCGACAGAGATTTCTCGAAGACGGCCAATCCCAACGGAGATTGGACCTATGGTGTTTACCTGGCTGAAAGCCATGGCGAGGCCTTCTATACCTGGCCGTCCTTCTACTCCTGGCCGGATGAACCGACCCGGATAGGCTACTGGGGCAACGCGCCAGATGCAGGTCCTCTGGGGGCTGGCGTAGTGTTCTACACGCTCAGCGACACGGCCTTTAGTTCTCCCGATAATCAATGGTGGGCGCCGGGC
>JAKQBU010000533.1 GCA_029573975.1 Planctomycetota bacterium | reverse complement strand
CTCGAGTGCACCTCCGCTTCCTGATCAGCCCCAGAATCCCGATCATATAGATCTATCCGTTTGATCTGGGCAGAACCGCGATAAAGTTTTGGGAAAAGCGAAGTTACAGCAGCAACGAACTACAGCGGCACAGAAATAGGTTGCAAGACCTTGGCCAAAAGGGTATAAGAATAAATAGTGGCCTGGCAGCTTGGCGGTAAATTGATGCTACTTGAGAACGAAAGGTTACAAAATGGTAATTGAAATGAAAAAGATGCTTTTCCCGCTTCTTTTTTGCTTTTTGTATGTAGGTTCTCAGGTGTCATGTACCCAGGCCGCCAAACTCCCGGTTCCCCACCCGTTTCTGTGCATGTACGGCCACGGCAGTGCGCCGCATCTTGCCGACCAGACTGGCTTGGCGGCCCAGCCGGAGGACCCGGATCTGAATAGTCAATTCCGGAAAATCATTCCTCCTTTCAATGTAATCGAGGGGATCAGTACGGATGCCGCTTTTATCCAGGAACTGCGGGCCGGCGGCAGGATTTATGCCTGCCATGTCATCAACGGCGAAAATGCCACCCAGGAGCAGCTCCTGGCGGAATGGCGGGCGCCCTTTGATAATGAGCTGGGCGGCCTGCTGCCCGGCGGTTACGATGCCATCGCCATCGATGAACTCCGCGGCGACGAAAATGGTTCGGTCCAGTCCGACCGGGTCTGCGCAGCCCTCCGGCAATTGCGTTCTCTGTATCCCGATAAGCTGATATTTGTCGCCGCCAACTGGCCTTTGGCGCATTACATCGACAAACACACCGATCAGCTCAACGCCGTCAACCAGTACGCCGATATCCTTATGCTGGAACATTATGCCTACGAAAGCAATCCGCAGTATGATCTGTTTTCGTTCTATGCCGCCAATATCCAGGCAAAGATACCGGGGCTGCTGGAAAAAACCGTCTATGGCTTATATATCGCGCAAGACGGCTTGGTCAAGGGACGCGGCTTTGTGGCGGATACCTCAACCGATAAGGGATTCTGGGGTTTTCTGGATGAACAACTGCATCTTATCCGTAACGATCCGCACGCCGCCGTTATGTCCGGCGTGATGTTCTGGGTGTACTATCGCTCCGAAGTGGATCTGACCCCCGATTATGTCGCCCGGCTGGCGGACCACTATTACGTCCAGAAGAAAACCTCCTATTTCGGAGACGGCAGCGACGGGCAGATGATTACCAACCCCCAGTTTGAAACCGGCACCGAAGGCTGGACCCTGACCCCCGGCAGCGGCGGGACTGTGGCTCGCTTCCATTATGCCGCCGAAGGGGTTGCACCCACCTGGAATCGCACCTCCGAATATTGCAAGCACGGATCCTATGGCCTGAAAACGGTCCGGGGCAGCACCTGCAATCAGGCGGCCTGGTCCGCGGCCGTCGATAAAAACATGATTTATACCTTTTCCGCCTTTGTCATGGCGGCCTCCGGCACGAACCACCGGGCACGAGTTACGATTGCCGATTCGGATGGTATAGACATCACGGCCCGGCAGATTGCCCATGTTGACGCCGGGGCGTGGTCGCGAATTCTGTTCAACTTCCAGCCCACCACCGATACGGTTCAAATCATCCTCAACGATCAGCCCGTCGCTGCCGGCACGATCCTGTACTGGGATTTTGTCGAACTGGAAGCGGCCTATAGTGCCTCCGTGCCGCCGCCCCCTGCGAAAAACTATTTGGATGAGAAGTGAGAATTATGCGATTTACCAAAATGCACGGTCTCGGGAATGATTATGTCTATGTGGACGGTTTTTCGCAAACCATCGACCAGCCGGAAAAGCGTGCAGTCGAAGTCAGCGACCGCCACTTCGGCATCGGATCTGACGGCCTGATCCTCGCTTTGCCTTCTGATAAGGCTGATGTGCGTATGCGAATGTTCAACGCCGACGGCAGTGAGGCCCAGATGTGCGGCAACGGCATCCGCTGCCTGGCGAAATTCGCTTACGAACACGGTTTAACCGCCGGCTCGGCACCTTCCGGCAACTTCTGCAACCGGATCCTGCGCGATCTGGTCCCCGGTCTGGAGGAAATTGTCGAACTGCGCGTTGAGACCGGCCGCGGGGTGCTGACCCTGGGGCTGGGAATCATCAACCGGCGGGTTGAGCAGGTTGCCGTCGATATGGGCGAGCCGATCCTGCTGCCCGCTCAAATCCCCGTCAAGGTTACCGGCCAGCAGGCTGTCGGCATCCCCCTCACCGTCGAAGATCAGCACCTGCTGATGACCTGTGTCTCGATGGGTAACCCCCATGCCGTCTTCTATTGCCCCGATGTGTCCGCCATAAACCTGGAACTTCTAGGCCCGCTGCTGGAAAACCACTCCCTCTTTCCCGAACGGGTCAATGTCCATTTCGTCCAGCGAATCTCCGGCAGCGAAGTGATCATGCGCACCTGGGAACGCGGCAGCGGGATTACGCTGGCCTGCGGGACCGGAGCGGCTGCCGTTTGCGTGGCCGGCGTCCTGGCCAGCAAGACCGACCCCGCCATCCTTGCCCACCTGCCCGGCGGCGACCTCCGCCTCCAGTGGAATCAGCAGGATAACCACGTGTACAAGATCGGCCCGGCCGTGGAAGTCTTTTCCGGCGACTGGCCGGATTGATATGCCCCGCGTATCCTTCTTCGGCTATCGGTCTTTGGCAGCCCGGCTGATTTTCTGGAGGATTGTTCGCCCCGGCTTCAAAGCCGCATGCACCAGCCAGTGGCAATAAATACTCCGCCGTAACTGCTTCAAGGGCCGGTCGCCCGGCGCCAGGGCAATGGCCTTCTTCACATAGTACCGCGCCTCGTCATAATCCTTCAGCAGCAGGTGGGCAAACGCCAGATTCTGCAGCGCCGCCACATGGTCCTCGTTGAAATCCAGTACCGACAGCGACAGATCGATTCCCTGTTCCAACAGCCCGCTTTGGTAATAACACAAACTCAGATTCTGATACGCCCGTTCATCGTCCGGTTCCAGATCCAGCACCCGTTCAAAGCATTTCATGGCTTCCTGCCTCTGGCCGATCCGGTCCAGCAGACAGCCTAGATCCAACAGGATA
>JAKQBU010000528.1 GCA_029573975.1 Planctomycetota bacterium | reverse complement strand
GCGCTCAGCCGGCTGGCCGCCAGCGAAAAACTGCTCCGTGTCCGCGTGCTGTCCTCAAAAAACAGATTCACCACCACCTTGCCCCGCAGGGGCGGGGCCTTCTTGATCGACCGCCGCGAAATCTCCTTGAATCCCTCCGCCGTATCGAATATATGAAACAGTTCCTCCCGGCTTAATTCCCTCAATCCCAGCAGATGTTTGCGATTCCAAATAAATCGCTCACTCTGCGGCTCCCCGCTTATCTGGGCTTTTCCTATATCGATTGTTTCTTTGGTCATACTCCCTCGGCTAGCCTAACACCACCTCGTCCCTGCCGTCTCTCTCTTTCAGATATACCTGCACTCTCCGGTCCGGCGGCACCTCCATCACCTTGCCCACATAATCCGCCCGGATCGGCAGTTCCCGTTCTCCCCGGTCAATCAGCACCGTCAGCCGGATGCAGCGCGGCCGCCCCAGGGCGATCAGTGCCTCCATCGCCGCCCGCGTCGAACGGCCGGTATTCAGCACATCATCCACCAGCACAATCATCCGGTCATCCACCGAAAAGTCAATCTCCGTCGATTGCAACTTCGGCTGCTGATGCCCTATTGAATTCAAATCATCCCGGTACAGGGTAATGTCCAGCGTGCCCCGGTCGATCCGGCCATACCCTTTCTCCTGCAAAATCCGCTGCAGCCGCTGGGCCAGGATATCCCCCCGCGACCGAATCCCCACCAGCGCCAAATCCCCGCTTTCTCCAACGGAGGCGGCAATACTCACCGCCAGCTTATGGATCAGCCTGTTTATCTCCTGCTCGTCTAGTAATACCTGCACAAAATCTGCCTTACTATAATATCAGGTAATGTCACAGAAATGGCCCTTATGCCTTAACCGGCTCAAACACCATTTGAATAAGTAATCTAACACTAATCCCCCCAAATTGCAAGCAATCATTCCCTTACCTTCCGCTAATATTTTTATATCTTCTTATTTAGCATATGCTTATGCCAAAATCAGCAGATTTCCACCCCTGCAATTGCGAAAGGCAATTGCTTAATCCACACGAATCAAGTAAAATTCCCGCCTGCCTGATTCGTCTATGTGGCCGTTACGTCACTTAACGGAATCGCCAAAAGTCGATATGGACATCCAAAAACGGCTCTGGCTCCCCAATAACAAGGGATTGAAGAGCTTTTGACGCTGGTGTCTAACTGGAAAATGCCTGAGCGGAAAAGGAACCTGGTTGCTGCAATATGCTTCGATTGCGACTGATTAACCCTAACAGCCCGCTGACCACCATCACCCTTCCCGATGTCATCGGCAAGATGACCTGGGGCCGCCGGGCTTTATTCATGCCGGTCAACCTGGCCATCTGTGCCGCCGTTGTCCCCGCCAGCTATTCCGTCGAAATCGTCGATGAGTGCGTCCTGGACCAGCCCCACCAGCCTCGCCCCGATATCGATGTTGTTGCCATCGGTGCCATGACCACCCAGGCCCGCCGCGCCTACAACCTGGCCGACGCCTATCGGAAGCTCGGTATTAAAGTCATCCTGGGCGGCATTCACCCTTCCGCCCTGCCTCAGGAGGCCCTCCAACATGCCGACACTGTCTGCCGCGGTGATGCCGAAAGCACCTTTCCTCATTGCCTGGCCGACCTGGCTGCCGGTCGTCCCTTGCGTTCCATTTACGACTGGAAGGATTTTCCCTCCGCCCCTATTGCCACGCCCCGTAAGGATTTACTGAATCCGCGGGATTATCTGGTGTATAATCCCATTCAGACCACCCGCGGCTGCCCGCATAATTGCAGCTTTTGCACCACGCCTGCCATTTTCGGCCGTGCCTACCGCCAGCGCTCCATCGAAAGCATTGTCGATGAAATCAAGGCCGCCCAGCAGACCGGCAGTAACTTCTTCATCTTCAGTGATGACAATTTTGCCGGCAATCACCGCTGGGCTATTGAGTTGTGTCACGCCCTGACTCCGCTGGGGATTAAATGGGCTTCCCAGTGTGATATACTCATCAGCAATAACGACACCCTCCTGGCCGCCATGCGCCGCAGCGGCTGTCAGGGTCTCATCCTCGGCCTGGAAAGCCCCAATCCCGATACCCTCACCGAGGCTCGCAAAAACTATGTGCAGGCCCAAAGCTATCTGCAACGTATCCGCAAAATTCAGGCCCACCAGATCAGCCTCTGGGGCTCTTTTATCTTCGGCTTCGATAACGACAACTGGCAAAGCTGCCGCGCGGCCGTTCGTTTTGCTCATCAGGCGGGTCTGGTTATGAGCTGCTACCCCATTCTCACGCCCTATCCCGGAACGGCCGTCTTTGATGAATATAAAAAACAGGGCCGTCTGCTGACCGAGGACTGGAATAAATACAACGGCTCCACCGTGGTCTTCCAACCGGCCCGCATGACAGCCGCCCAGCTCAGCCATGCCCAGATGGCGGCTTTCTGCGATTTCTATCGCCCCCGCTCCGCCTTTGCCCGTCTCAAACTCTGGCCTTTCAAAAAACATTCCTGGCTGGCGAATCTGGCCATCTACTGGGGCCTGTTTTATTACTATCGCCGGTACAAAAAACGTGACCATTTGCCCAGTTTTACCGATTCACACTTTCGTTAAGATGAAGGAACCATTATGATGCAACACTGCTTCGATTACATTGACCGCAATCAGGGCCGTTTCCTGCAAGAGCTTCAGCAGTTTCTGAGATTTCCCTCCGTCAGCGGCGATGCCGGATATAAAGAGGATGTGAAACAATGTGCACTCTGGTTAACCGATCATCTAAAAAAACTTGGGTTGGACGCCCATTGCATCTCCACCCGGCGACATCCGATTGTACGGGCCGCGACCCGGGGTTCCGCGTCGAAGCGGGTGATTCTGTACGGCCACTACGATGTCCAGCCGGCCGATCCCCTCGACCAGTGGCAGACCAATCCGTTTGAACCGGACCTCCGGGACGGCTTTATTTATGCCCGCGGTGCTACTGATGACAAAGGCCAGTTGTTCGCCCATATCAAAGCCGTCGAAAGTCTGTTGCAAACCGCCGGCCGGCTCCCTTGTGAGGTGCTCTTTCTGCTGGAAGGGGAAGAAGAAAGCGGCGGCAGCAGCTTGGAAGAATACATCAAAGCCGAGAAGGCAAATCTGGCGGCGGATGCCGTTATTCTGTCGGATACGGATATGTACGATGAAAACACCCCCGCTCTTACCTACGGTCTGCGCGGCACGGTAGCCCTTGAAGTAAAAATCAAGACGGCAGCTTTCCCGGTTCACTCCGGATCCTATGGCGGAGCCATCGGCAATCCCGTCACCGTATTATCCCGGCTCATTTCCAGTTGTATCGGTCCGGACGGCCGCATCCTGATTCCCGGCTTTTACGAGGATGTCCGGCCGCTGGCCGATTGGGAAAAAGAAAATATACGCCGGCTGGACGGCCGGGACCGGAATCTAATAGACGAAACCGGGGCCAGTAAAACCTTCGGAGAACCGGGGTTTTCCACCCTCGAACGGATTTGGACCCGTCCCACCTTCGAACCAAACGGCATCTCCGGCGGCTATGAAGGGGAGGGTATGAAAACTATTATCCCCGCCTGTGCGATTGCTAAAATTTCTCTGCGGGTGGTTCCGGATCAAAATCCCGAGAAGATCGCTGGGTTGGTAAGCCAATATCTGAAATCCATCTGTCCGGAATATGCCAGCCTGGAAGTGACGGTACTCTCCACGTCCTGGCCGATTCTTTTTGACGTGGATAATCCCATGTTTCAGGCGGGCCGGAAGGCCCTGCAGTGCGGGTTCGGCGCAGAACCGGTTTACATGCGGTGCGGTGGCTCCATTCCCGTGGTAAATACCTTTTGGCAGGAACTGGGAAAACCGGTCATCCTGATGGGGTTTGGCCTCAATTCCGATGGCGCTCATTCCACCAACGAACGGTTCAAGATAAACAATTTTATTCGCGGAGCCAAAGCCTCCGCCGCACTGATCGCCAGCCTGTGAAAGATACGCCACCAGCCGTCGGCTGTTTTATATCGGGCGTCAATTTTCCGGGAACCGTCAGTTTCCGGATTTTAGCGGCGTCACATAAATCTCCACCCGGCGGTTCCGGGCCTTGCCGGCGGCTGTGCGGTTCTCCGCCACCGGTTCGGTCTGGCCCCTGCCGGTTGTGGTTATGCGTGAAGCATCAACACCGCCGGTCTGCAAAACTTCCGCTACTGCTTCGGCACGGGCTTCGCTCAGCCCCATGTTATCAGCACTCTTGCCGAGTTTTTTTAGAGAATCAAT
>JAKQBU010000507.1 GCA_029573975.1 Planctomycetota bacterium | reverse complement strand
CTGCTTGCCTCCGGCGTGCGGCTGTATGCCACCTGTCTGGGAGTGATGGTTATCATGGGCTGGTCTCTTCACTCTACCATTCTCCTGTTCACGGTAGTCAGTATTCTCTTTATCGCCTTTGGGGGAATCAAGGCGGTGGTATGGGCCGGCACCTGGCAGGCGATCTTTTTCGTTCTGGCCGCCCTGGCCCTCATCATCTATCTGATAATGCACATCCACGGCGGGATCACCGAGGCCTATCATATCGCCAACCAGTCCGGCCGTTTGAGCATGTTCAATTTTCGCTTCGAACTGAACAATCCCACCACCTTCTGGGCCGGCACCGCCAATGGCTTTTTTGTCGGCCTGACAGCCTTCGGCACCGATCAGGAAATGGTCCAGCGGCTGCTGACGGTGGAAACACGGAAAATCAGCCAGCGGACGATTCTTTCCACCATCTTCACCGTCCTGCCGGTGTACTGGATGTACCTTCTGATCGGGACCCTGCTGTTTGTCTATTTCCAGCAGAATCCCGCCCTGCCGCTGCCGTCGGAAGAAAAGGAAATCCTGCCGTTTTTTGCCACCCATTATCTTCCCTCCGGTTTAAAGGGCCTGGTCCTGGGCGCTATCATCATGGCCAGCATCGATTCCCCCTTAAGCTCGCTGACCTCTTCTTTCGTCAGCGACATCTACCGGCCGCTCATCCGGAAAAACGCCGGCGAAAAACATTATCTGCTCATCTCCCGGCTCGGCGTGGTAGGTTTCGGGATGCTGCTGGCCGGCATCGCCTTTTTGTGCACCCCCGTGCAAAACATCCTCTGGTTTGCCTTCCAAATCCTCTCCATCACCGGCGGCCCGATGCTGGGCGTGTTCCTGCTGGGTTTACTGACCAAAAAGAAGGTCAATCGGATCAATATTCTTACCATGCTCTTCAGCACCGCCGTCACGATCCCGATGCTGATTCTGATTGATAAAAAACAACTGAACCTGGGCTGGAGCTGGCTGATAGTGATTGGTACGGTAATCACGTTCCTGGGCAGTTATTTGTCCGGATTGCTTCTGGAAAAAACTGGCAGCTCACCTCCCCAAAATGATAACCCAGCCGGCAGCCCGGGATCGCCATAATCAGAACTTGACCAGACGGAGTCAGCACTTTAAAATGCTTTTTTCAGTACCCGGCTAGCCCAGAAAACGAACCGGTAAAATTGTCTTTAGAAAGGATTGACAAATCACAAAGGAACACGCCGCCCATAGCCCTCGTTTTAATCCATAAGGCGAAAAATAGAGTGACCATACCGATAGCAAAAAAAGATTCGTCCCATCAACCGCCCCGCTTCCATTATGCCTGGATTATCCTGACGGTGGGCACTCTGGTGGTCTTCGGCTCTCTGGGCCTGGCCCGGTTCGGTTATACCATGCTCCTGCCGGCCATGCAGAACGGCCTGGGACTGGACAATACCAGGGCCGGCGGCCTGGCTACAGCCAATCTGGCGGGGTACCTGATGTTGTCGGTGGCCGGCGGCGCCCTGGCGGTCCGTTTCGGGCCCCGGGCGGTCATTACCGCCGGATTAGCACTGGCGGCGATCAGCATGATGATGACGGGCTTATCGGAAAGTTTTACCGGCGCTCTGGTCTGGCGGGCACTTACCGGCGTGGGCAGCGGGGCCAGCAATGTACCGGTCATGGCGCTGCTGTCGGCCTGGTTTGTTCAGCGCCGCCGCGGTCTGGCCGCCGGCATCGGCGTGACCGGCTCTTCCCTGGCTTTGATCCTTTTGGGGCCTCTGGTGCCGCACCTGCTTCTCTCCTATAACGACCGCGGCTGGCGGGTATGCTGGTTCCTTTTTGCCGGCGTCACGTTGGGCCTGGCTGTTCTGGCCCTGGCACTTTTGCGAAATCGACCGGCCGCTATCGGGCTTCGCCCCTTCGGAGCCGGGGAAAATGAGGACATCCATATTTCCGGCGCCGGCGGCCTGCACTGGCGGGATGTCTATCGTTCCCGGATCATCTGGCATATCGGCCTGATTTACGTCGCCTTTGGCTTTTCCTACATTATTTACCTGACTTTTTTCACCAAGTATTTGATGGCCGAGGGCGGTTACACCCAGGTCGCGGCCGGCCGGTTGTTCATGTATATGGGATGGCTCAGCCTGCTGTGCGGCCTGATCTGGGGAGGTATTTCGGATTTTATCGGCCGCAAAGGTGCCCTCCTCATCGTCTATCTCCTCCATACGGCGGCCTTCGGTTTATTCGCCATCTGGCCTTCCCCCGCCGGATTCACTCTTTCCGCCATTCTGTTCGGACTGTCCGCCTGGAGTATCCCAGCCATCATGGCCGCCGCCTGCGGAGACCTGCTGGGCCCAAGGCTCGCCCCCGCCGCGCTGGGATTTATCACCCTCTTCTTCGGAATCGGTCAGGCAGTCGGCCCCAGTGCCGCCGGCGCCCTGGCCGATGCGACCGGCTCACTTTCCCCGGCCATGCTGCTGGCCGCCGGCGCCGCCTTTCTGGGCGCCCTGGGCTGCCTGCTGCTGCGGCACCCCGGCCTGACCCGCAGCAAGCACCACATAATCCCGAATACAAACCACCAGGCTATCGAATTACCAGACCGCAGGGGAGGCCGGGATGAGCGGTAAAGACAAAACACCGGTAACGCCAGCCATTCGCCTGCTGCGGGAAAAAGGGGTAGAGTTTCGCGAACACCTCTACCGCTATGAACCGCACGGCGGCACGAAAGTCAGCGCCAGAGAGCTGGCCGTAGAGGAACACCGGGTCATCAAAACGCTGGTCATGGAGGATGAGCAGAAGCGGCCCCTGCTGGTGCTCATGCACGGTGACCGGGAGGTATCCACCAAACAACTCGCGCGGATCCTGGGAGTCAAAATGGTCGCCCCCTGCCCGGAGAACGCCGCCGCCCGGCATACCGGCTACCTCGTCGGCGGAACATCCCCCTTCGGCACCCTGAAAAAACTCCCGGTATATATGGAAGAAACCATACTTGAGCTGGAAACCATATATATCAACGGCGGCAAACGCGGTTTCCTGGTGGAGCTTGCGCCGGCGGAGATCGTCAGGCTATTGGCCCCGACCCTCGTCCAGGTGGGCATCTAGCCCTCATTTCTCACGGGATTTTGACAAATAATTGATAACTCCTTGGCTCAGAATCTCGTATGTATCATTTTTCGGTCCACTAGTTTCGACAGTCTGTTTTCAGCGCGAATGTTTGGCCGCCTTCGAGGCCGCAGGAGCTATCTTCCGCAGGCATATAAGTATATATGTTGAGGACAGATAGCGACGAGAACGAAGAAGGCGGGCAAAAAGTCCGCTGAAAATCGAAAGCCTGTGAGAAATGCGGGCTAGCCCTGAAAAATACCAAACAGACTTTCCGTTTCCCAACCAATTCCCTATAATACCGCTGGTGAGATATTTGTTGATGGAATCATAAATCGGAGCAAAACTCAGATGGCACGCAAAAAAGAGAATTCCGCCGGCACGGTATATTTTATTGCGACAAGCTCCCGGGATACCGCCGCCGATTGGGCCGATCAGGCGATGGTGTTGTATCGCAAAGGGAAATTTGCCGATCATCTGGCCCCCGGCCGTTTCGTGGCTATCAAACAGCATTTTGGCGAAAAAGGAACCCACGGATTCCTCCCCCCCGTCATTGCCGCCGCCTTTGCCGCCGCCGTAAAGAAAAAAAACGCCAAGCCCTTCCTGACCGACACCTGCACCCTCTACCGCGGCCAGCGTTCCAACGCCGTCGATCACCTGATGCTCTGCCAGGCCCACGGCTTCACCATTGACCAGGTGGGCTGCCCGGTTATCAGTGCCGACGGCCTGATCGGCGTGGACCAGGTTATGGTCCCCATCCGCGGGAAGCATTATCAGCAGGTCCCGCTGGCCTCCGCCGCCTGTCAAAGCCATGCCGCCATCATCCTCACCCACGTCACCGGCCATGTCGCCTGCGGTTTCGGCGCAGCCATCAAAAATGTCGGCATGGGCCTGGCCAGCCGGGCCGGCAAGCTCAATCAGCATTTTCAGTCCACCCCCCAGGTCAAGGCTTCCGTCTGCACCGCCTGCGGCCATTGTGCCCGGTGGTGCCCGCGCGATGCCATCACGGTGAAAAAATCGGCCGTCATCAACGAAAAGCTGTGTATTGCCTGCGGCCAGTGCCATGCGGTCTGTCCCGTCGGCGCCATCGGCTTCAAGTGGGACCAGGCCACCCAGGTCCTCCAGGAAAAAATAGCCGAACACTGCCTGGCCCTGCACCAGGTCCTGGACGGCCGGGTTTGCTACTTTAACTTCCTGGTCCAGGTGACCGCCGACTGCGACTGCATGGGCGGCAAAGAAACGCCCCTCAAGCGAATCTTCGATGATATCGGCATCCTGGCCGGCCGGGACCCGGTAGCCGTCGATCAGGCCAGCGTGGATCTGGTGAAACAGGCCACAGGCAAAGATTATTTCCAGAAATTGCGTCCCTCGATTGATTATACCGCCCAGCTCGCCCACGCCGAAAAAATCGGCCTCGGCAGCCGCCAATATCAACTGGTTCAGGTGAAATCATGACAAATTGTGGGTGTCCAGCCGCCCTGCCAGAGTTTGAAACGGCAAAACGTTTGCTAAAACAGTTCAAAGGGGAGAACTATTGGTTCGGCCGTGGGATTTTATCCCAGGCCGGTCCCATCGCCGCCAAGTCAGGGAAAAACGCCCTTCTCGTTTCTTCCGGCTTTTCCGGCATCGAACCATACCTGTCGGCAATCCGGCAATCCCTGCAAAATGCCGGCGTGGAACTGAAGGCCCATATCCGGGGTGCCCAGCCGAACGCCCCGCGCGAAGATGTCTTTCGCATCCACCGGGAACTCCAGCAGCACCATCCGCAGCTTGTCATCAGCTTCGGCGGCGGCAGCACCATTGACGCCGTCAAGGCCGCCCTCGTCCTGCACACCCTGGGCGGCGACCCGGAGTCCTATTTCGGCGCCGGCAAAGTGACCGAAGCCCTGCAAAATACCGGTCGCCGGCTCCTGCCCCACATGGCCATCCAAACGGCTGCCGGCTCCGCCGCCCACCTAACCCGCTATTCCAACATCACCGACCGCGCCACCGGCCAGAAAAAACTGATCGTGGACGAAGCGATCGTGCCGGCCTATCCCCTGTTTGATTATCAGCTTACCCATACCGCCCCCCCCGCCTTGACCGCGGACGGCGCAATGGACGGCATCGCCCATTGTGTCGAGGTGCTCTACGGCGCCTCCGGCAAGGCCGGTTATGAACGAATCGAAGAAATCACCGTAACCGCCCTCCGCCTGGTGCTGCATTATCTGCCGCAGGTACTGCAAAATCCCGACGATCCCGCCGGCCGGGAGGCCCTGTGCCTGGCGACGGACCTGGGAGGGTATGCCATCATGCTCGGCGGTACCAGCGGCGGCCATCTGACCAGTTTTTCGCTGGTCGATATTCTCCCGCACGGCCGGGCTTGTGCGATTATGAACCCCTATTACACCGTCTTTTTCGCCCCCGCCATCGAAAAACCCCTGCGCACAATCGGCCGGCTCTACCATCAGGCCGGCTGCCTCTCCCGGGACCCCTCCAGCCTTGCCGGCCGCAACCTGGGTATGGCCGTAGCGGAAGGTATGTTTGCCTTTGCCCGCCGGATCGGGTTTCCCACCCGCCTGGCCGACGTGCCGGGTTTCACCCCGAACCACATCCAGCGGGCCTTGACCGCCGCCCGGAACCCCCAGCTAAAAATGAAGCTGGAAAATATGCCCGTACCGCTGACCCCCGAAAAAATAGACCCATATATGGGCCCAATCCTGGCCGCCGCCCGCGATGGAAATCTGCAAACGATTCAAAACATCCCCTGAAATCCCCTCACCCGGCCGCCAAGGTTTTATGAAAAGGCTTACATAATGGCAAACACAACCACATGTCCAACCAGTTGCACACTCTACCCGGCTAGTTTATACGAATATTCGCTCTATACAGGTAGTTTTTCTTTATAATATAATTCATAAAGTCTGAAACGATAATTTGCCAAAAAACCCGTAATAAATAGAAATAGTATGATGCATATTAAGAATCCATCAAAACGTAGTTCTCCTGAAGGTAAAATAAATATTGTGATCAAGTTTCCTTGTAGAATCGACAAAGCAGAACAATATAAAAATTGAATCTGTCCAGCCCATTCATCAAATTCGCTCTGTATATCTTTACTAGCTGAATTCCTTCTTTCCCACCTAAAAAAATCCAGATCACGTTCAATTATCAAGGGTTTATATGGATTCAACCAAGACAAGCATGAATCTTTTTTGTTGATTTTAGAATATTTCGTTACTTTAGCAAAAAACAGTGCAATTCTTCCAACTATTGGATAGATAATTGCACGGTGAATAACGTAAGTAACACTACCGGAAAGTAAAGCTAAAAGTAGTAAAGCTGTTTGATTGTCCTTTAATCCGAAAACATCCTCTATATCTATTTGATTATCGCATGAAGAAGTATACCAAACCGAAAGTAAAAAAAAACCTCCCGAAAATAAATATCTCAGTATTTGATGCAATTTAAATTCTTTTACAATTTCATCGACACTCATATATTTCGTTCTCCATCAGTTTATTATAATGCCTAAGATTATTTTTTTTATTCCTTCAAATCAGCAAAAGTTTTTTTGAAAATATCTACGATAGATCCCTTATCCTCCGGTGAAATTTTTTTCATAACGAGAGTTAACATATCAAGAATATTTTCACATTCATCTTTATGTTTCCCTTTAACATACAATCTCTTAATAGGATTATCAAATATGTCTTCCATTAATTTCTTCACAAAATCGGCTTCAGGCTCTTTCTTTTGCCCCATGCTTTCAAGGAGGTTACGATACGGCTCAATGCTGAAGCTTATTGCAGATTTGAAAGCATATTCTTCTTCAGCTTGCCTTTCTTTTTTGTACTGAGCAGCAGCAAAATACATAAGGAATGCCAGAGGGATCATAACACCAAATCTTACAAAAAATATTATATCGGGACTTTTTTCCCATTTCCAGGTAACCCAAATTATTCCAGCTACAACCAAAAAAGAACTAAGAACAACAAGAATAGCCCAGATCCTTTTTCCTATTGTTAAAGATTCCTGTCGTTGCTTGAAAACTCCGAATAAACCAGCACTAACAGCTTTATGAAGAAGATCATCAATTTCCTTTTGTTGCCTAAAATTATTTTCTATAATTTTATTTGTGTCATCCTGGTACTGTTTAATCGTATTATCATAATTCTGTTTTGTCGCTGTATATTCTGCATCTGATTTCTTTTTTATATCTATCATTTCCAATTTATAGGTTTCCACTTGTTTATAGAACTCATTAATATCTGTTTCTTTTTGTTTAATATTAGCATGAATTTGGCTTGTAGCATCTACTTTTGCTTTAGCCTCCTCTGCTGAATTCTGTGTATTTTTTAATTGTTCGTTAACTTTGTCTAGCAAAGTTAATCCATTTTTAACATTGGATTGAGAGTCAGCCTCGGCTTTTTTCGCTTCATCAAGACATTGTACACACTTCGATTGAATTTCAGATATTTTAGAAAATGTTTCTGTAACTGAATCATGTTGTTTCTCTATAATCTGAGCAACATTATGTATTTTAGATAGAATTTCTTCGATTTCAGATCCTTTAGCAGATGTAATTGAGTTAAAATTAT
>JAKQBU010000500.1 GCA_029573975.1 Planctomycetota bacterium | reverse complement strand
TCTAACCTCCTGGTTGCTGTCCAGTCGTTCTTCCCTTCCTTCTATTATAAACTCTAAAACGGGCCTGTGCCAAATCAACTTATGATTTTTTTTAAAGTTTTTTTTTCATACCATCCCTATCATTTGTATCTTAACCAGTTTGCCACAGTTATCTGACCTTCGCGGGCAATTGTCGAAAAAACAAACCATTTCTTTTTCAAAAGAATATGCTATACTTTATTTTTAATGATTGCAGCGTGGACATTATATGGCGAAAAAATCTGACAATACCAGTAAATCGGCAGGCAAATTCACCCCGACGATTACCAATAAAAAGGCTCGTTTTGAATTTGAACTGCTGGAAAAATTCGAGGCCGGCCTGGTTCTGGTCGGGACCGAGGTCAAAACCCTCCGGCAGGGCAAAGCCAACCTGGAAGAGGCCTTTGCCCGGATCCGTGATGACGAACTCTACCTGATGGGCTGCAATATCCCCATCTACGAATACGGCAATATCGCCAATCACGACCCGCTCCGCCCCCGGAAACTGCTGGTGCATCGCCGGGAGATGAAAAAAATCCAGACCAAATTAACCCAAAAAGGCTTCACCCTGGTCCCCCTGCGGATTTATTTTGTCCATGGCCTGGCCAAAATCGAAATCGCCCTGGCCCAGGGAAAAACCCACGGTGATAAACGCCAGAAAGTCAAAGACCGGGAAATGACCCGTGACATCAGCCGGGCCATGCAGAAGAAATTCCGGCGCTGAATTCGGCCGGTTTCCCCGTTTTTTCATAACTGCCTGCAAATTCTATGCTAATCTACCCTAAAATTTCTTGACAGCGAGCCGCCATTCTGCTAGATATACCCAACCCGTTGTGCGGGCGTAGCTTAATGGTAAAGCTCCAGCCTTCCAAGCTGGCCATGTGGGTTCGATTCCCATCGCCCGCTTTTTTTATTTCGTTATACCGAATTACAATGCCTTACATAAATCCATATATTATAAAAATTTATCGATTTTTTGCGGCATCGGTTTTCCATTTCTCTTTTCGCACCATCCGGGATCAAACGATGTAACTTAGCGGAAGATGATGTATAAGGTGACCATGATGAGAAAGAGGAGGGCGGCGAGGAATTTGTAGTTGGCCAGGCCGGGCCAGCCGGGGCTTTGCAGGGCCTGGAGGGGATTGGCCCAGACGAGCTGGGCGCTTTCGGCGGTGTGCTGGTGGGGTTTGAAGAGGGAGACGAAGAAGAGGATGGCGGAGCAGGCCACGAAGAGATAGAAGGCCATGATCATGAAGGGGATGTCGTAATGGTCCCAGGCACGCCAGAGCGGCTGGAGGGCGGGCAAATGGAGGTTGAGCCAGTCGAAGAGGTTTTGGTGGTCTTTGAACCAGTCGATGATGAAGACGATCAGGCCCAGGGAGGAACCGGCATAGAGAGCAGCCCGGGCGGCGGCGGCGGAAGCCCGTTTCCAGAAAATGCCCCAGATAAAGACCGTGGTGATCGGGGGGGCGATATAGCAGATCATGACATTCAGGCCCTGGAAGATGCTGTCGAAATGTTTCAGCAGCGGGGACCAGCAGATGGCGGTGACCATGCCAACCACGGTTACGATCCGGCCGACCAGGACCAGTTGGTGGTCGGTGGCGGCGGGTTTCCAGCGCTGGTAGATGTCGTAGCTGAAGAGGGTGGCGATGGAATTGAGGGCGCCGGAAACGGTGCTCATGAGGGCGGCCAGCAGGGCGGCGGCGACGAGACCTTTGAGGCCGACGGGCAGGAGGTTGGTAATCATGAAGGCGTAGGTGTCTTTCGATTCGGCGGGGGCGATGGCCAGGCCATTGCTATCGACGCCGAAGAATTGGTTGTTTACCAGTCCCAGGCAGAGCAGGCCGGGCAGGACGAAGATGAAGACGGGCAGAATCTTGATGAAGCCGGCGAAGAGCGGGCCGATGCGGGCGTGGTTCTCGTCTTTGGCACCGAGCACCCGCTGGACGATGGTCTGATCGGCGCACCAGTACCACAGGCCGATGACCGGGTAGCCGAGAAAAACGGCGTACCAGGGCAGGTTGGATTTGTCGTTCTCATCGCGGAGGACCGTGAGCAGATTCAGGTCGGGATCGATGGAGAGCAGGCTCTCCTTGAGACCGGACCAGCCGCCGACGTGGTAGTAGGCGAAGCCGGTAACGAACAGGGCGCCGATTACCAGAATGACGGTCTGGATGGATTCGGTGAGCACCACGGCCAGAAGGCCGCCGATGATGGTATATAAGCCGGTCATAACCGCGATGGAGATAATGCTGACATAAATATTAATGCCAAAAAGCCCTTGCAGGACTACCGCGCCGGCGTAGAGGGAAAAGCCGATGTGGATAAAGACGGCGGAGATGATGGAGAGGATGGCCAGCCAGTCGCGGCAGGGGCGGCTGTAGCGTTTTTCGAGAAAGTCGGGCAGGGTGGCGACGTTGGCGCGGAGGTAGAAGGGGGCGAAGAACAGGCCCAGTACGATCAGGGTAAAGGCGGCCATCCATTCGAAGTTGCCGTAGGCCAGGCCGTTATTGTAGCCTTCCTGGGCGAGCGAAACCAGGTGGACGGTGGAAATGTTGGTGGAGAAGAGGGCCAGGCCGATGACCGGCCAGGTGAGGGAGCGGCCGGCGAGGAAGTAGTTTTTGCCTTCGGTGCCTTTGCGGTGGAAGTAGCCGGCCAGGCAGCCGACGGTGACGATTCCCACCAGATAGACGATAATGACAATCAGGTCAAGTTGGGTGATGTTCATGGTTTCAGTACCTTTCCTGTAAAAAGCCGAAAACAGGTGCTTGACGCGCGAGGCGTTTTCGCGTATATTGTATACAAGATGCTTGCGTGTAGGGCAAGCATAAATTGCCAGATAATATAAACGATTGGTATTGATAAGGATAGATAAATTATGCAGGTTTTGCATACCAGTATCAGTGACAAGGCGTATGAGGCTTTGTCCGATTTGATTATCCATCAGCGGCTGAAGCCGGGGGAGCGGCTGATTGAGGAGCAGTTGGCCAGGGAGATGGGGATCAGCCGGACGCCGCTGCGGGATGCGATCAACCGGCTGGCGAAGGATGGCCTGGTTATTATCGAGCCGCGGAAGGGGGCGTCGGTGAAGGCGTTTAAAATTGAGGATGTGATGGAGATTTATGATATCCGGATGGCGCTGGAGGGGCTGGCGGCGCGGCTGGCGGTTGCGCGGCTGGAGGGGAAGGACTTGAAACGGCTGCGGGAGAAGTTTGATTCGCAGGACGCCAGGGTGCTGGTGAAGGCGGATACCGAGCTGCATGAGCTGATAATCCGCGGTTGCGGGAACGAAAAGCTAAGAGGGATTCTGGAGAATCTCAATACCCATATTCAGTTGTTCCGGGTGGCTGGGTATGGTTCGCAGGTCCGGTCGGAACATGCGACGGCGGATCATATTAAGATACTGGAGGCGCTGATGCAACAGGATGGGGGGCGGGCGGAGGAACTGGTGCGGGAGCATATCGAGAAGACGAAACGGGAGATAATTGAGGATTTCCAGCGGCAAGGAACGGAAGTGTTGGTGTCATGAAGTCAGGCTTGGCAGGAAAGACGGCGATGGTGACGGGGGCGGCTCAGGGGCTGGGCCGGGCGATATCTGAGAGTCTGGCGGGGGCGGGGGCGTCGGTGATGCTGGCGGATGTGGATGGGGGGAAGGTCGCGGAGGCGGGGCGGGCGATCCGGCAGGGAGGGGGAAAGAGTCTGGCGGTGAAGGCAGATGTGTCCCGGTTGAGGGATTTGGATAAACTGGTGAGCCGGACGGTAGAGGAGTTCGGGCGAATCGATATTCTGGTGAATAATGCGGGGATTTGCCCGCGTACCGCGCTGGAGGAGATTACGGAGAAGGAATGGGACCGGGTGCTGGCAGTGAATCTGAAGGGGGCTTTCTTTTTGTATCAGAAGGCGCTGCCGTGGCTGGAGCGCAGGCCCGGCGGCTGCGTGGTGAATATTGCTTCCGGGGCGGGGAAGATCGGCGGAGTGCAGGTGGGGGCGCATTATTCGGCTTCGAAGGCGGGCTTAATCTGCCTGACCAAGACGATGGCACTGCACGGGGCGCGGTACGGGATCCGGGCCAATGCGGTGTGTCCGGGGGTGATAGGGACGGGAATGACGATGAAATTGTCCCGTCGGCAGCTTAACCGGTATAAAAAGGCGATTCCCCTGGGACGGATCGGCAGCGAGCGGGAGGTGGCCAGCGCGGTTTTGTTTCTGGTTTCGGAGGCGGCCAGTTATATGACCGGTGAGATACTGGATGTCAACGGCGGTTTTATCATGGATTGAAAATCGGAGCGGACGATGATTATTGATGCACATATGCACCTATGGGATAAAGTCGAAGGCCGGCTGGGCGGCAAAAAGGTAACGCCGCTGCGACAGGGGATGGTCCGGATCGGCCGGCAGGTGGTGCAGGGGATGCCGAGCTGGTTTAGCAATGGCCGCAATCCCGCCGAGTTGGCGCTGGCGGCCTTTGATGAGGCGGGCGTGGATGGGGCGGTGGTGACGCAGGAATATCTGGATGGCAATCAGAATCGCTATCTTTTGCAGGTTCAGAAGAAATATCCCAGCCGTTTCTTTGTGCATGGTTTGATTGATTTTACCCGGCCGGGAAGTCTGGGTCGGGAATTTCAGCAGGTAGTAAAAAAAGGATTCCGGGGGATCAAGTGCCCGGCGATGTCTTTGCCGGGTCTGGTCCGGCCGGTGCGGCTGGATCAGAAGGAACTGATGGCCGTATGGGAGGAAATGGCGCATCGAAAGATGGTCTTGTCCATCGATCTGGCGACGGGGGATGCGCAGGTGGGGCAGATGAAAAATGTGATCCGGCGGTTTCCGGATTTGCGGATTGCCATCGGGCATTTTGGGATGGTGGGGCGGGGGAACTGGATGGCACAGGTCCGGCTGGCGGAATTTGAGAATGTGTATATTGAATGCGGGGGAATTATCTGGCTGTTCCGGCAGGATGGGCCGGCTTTTCCGCAGGCCCAGGCGAAGATCAAGCAGGCCTGGAAGGCGGTTGGTGCCCGCAAGCTCATGTGGGGTTCGGATTATCCGCGGACGATGCTGGATTTTACCTACCGGCAGAGTTTGTCCTGGGCGTGGAACGGTTGTGAGTTTTTCAGTGCGGAGGAACGGGCGGATTTTCTGGGGGGGAACGCAGCGCGATTGTACGGTTTTGCCTATAAAAAGAAAGACCGGCAGCCGCGGGTTCTAATCACGGAATCTTAACAGGAGTAAATCATGAAGCTGAAAGATAAAGTGGCGATTGTAACCGGTTCCAGCAAGGGCATTGGTGAGGGGATTGCGCGGGTCTTCCACCGGGAGGGGGCCAAGGTGGTTGTGGTGTGCCGGTCTGTCAAGGAGGGGGCGAAGATGGCGGAGGAGCTGGGGGCCAGCCGGGGGCAGGCGATTTTTATCAAGACGGATTTGACCGTGGAAGAGCAGATCCGGCGAATGATCGATCAGACGGTAGAGCATTTCGGGCAGTTGGATATCCTGGTGAATAATGCGGGGTATCACATTTCCAAGAATGTGGAAGAGACCACGGAGGCGGAATGGAAATTTATACAGGATACCAATCTACGCAGCACCTTTCTCTGTTCGAAATACGCGATCCCCCACTTACGCAAGACCCGCGGCAACATCATCAACATTAGCAGCATGGTGGGCGTGGTCGGCCAGCCCAACGCTGGGGCCTATTCGGCCACCAAGGGCGGGCAGATCGCCATGACCAAGGGGATGGCGATTGATTTTGCCCCGGATGGAATTCGGGTCAATGTCATCTGCCCCGGCTGGATTCAAACGCCGCTGGTGGAGGACTGGTTCAGCCAGCAGAAGGACCCGGAGGCGGCCCGGCAGTACATTTACGCCCAGCATCCGCTGGGGCGGATCGGTACGATAGAAGAATGCGGAACGGTGGCGGCGTTCCTGGCCAGCGAGGAGGCGTCGTTTGTAACGGGAGCTGTCATAGCAGTGGATGGCGGCGTGACGCTGGGATATTAATGATTCTGTAGTAACCGGATGAACAGTTACCAAGAAAGTGAAATTTGACATTATAGGCAATATCCTGATGTTTTGACCAAGAGCTTTGGCAAGCAGGTGTATGAAGTGAAAAATCATTTTTATCCACGGATTCAAATGCAGATGGTTTTCGGTATTGCCGTCTGTTTGGGCGGTTTGGCTGGGCCAAGCCTGGCCGGTGGGCCGGAGGATAACTCTAAAAAGATAATCAGCCAATTCCTGGAAAAAACCAATGTACCTTTTTCTTTCACCTATGATGGCCGCACTTCCCGGCAGTTCCTGGATCAGTGGCAAATCAGCCACACCTGCCAGGAAGAAGCCGACCGATTGCTCCATACGATTACCTATGCGGATCCGGTTACCAAACTGGAAATCGTAAACGAGGTGATTGAGTACAGGGATTATCCCGCGATCGAATGGGTCCATTATTTTACGAACAAGGGAGACCAGGACAGCCCCATCCTGAGTAAAGTCAATGCTTTGGATACGAATTTCACGGTTGATCCGGTTCAGGGAGAGGTGGTTTTGCATCGGGTGTTAGGCTGCACCTCAACCGTTTCTGATTTTGCGCCGGTGGATGAAGTCCTGTTTCCGGGGCATTCCACGCGGATCGCTTCGATTCGGGGCCGTTCTTCCAACGGAAATATGCCTTTCTTTAACCTGGAGATTACCGGCAATCACGGGGCGATCCTCGCGATCGGCTGGACGGGGCAGTGGGAGGCTACGTTTCACCGGGATTACGCGCAAAATGGTATCGTAAATACCAGAGCGGGGATGGAAAGGACAAATCTAAAACTTCATCCGGGTGAACAGATTCGTACCCCGCGTGTTTTGCTTTTCTTCTGGCAGGGAGATCAGCCGATCCACGGCCATAATCAGTACCGCAGATTTATCGTGAAACACCATACCCCGCATCTGGACGGCCGACCGGTTGACCTGATTATCGCTCCCGGTACCTGGTGGATGTTTCAGTTGGGTAATGGATATAGTGAGCAAAATCAACTGGAGATTCTGGATCTATATAAAAAAAATGGGCTGGCTGTCAACTGCTGGTGGATCGATGCCGGCTGGTTTGAAGGGGGCTGGCCCAGCGGAGTGGGCAACTGGTTTCCGCGTAAGGATGGCTTTCCGAACGGATTGAAAGTACTTTCCCAAAAAGTCCATGACGAGGGCATGAAATTTTTACTCTGGTTTGAGCCGGAACGCGTGGCGGAAACGTCGCAGATCTATCGTGAGCATCCTGAATGGGTACTGGCGGCACCGGAAGGAGCACAAAAGCGCGGCGAAGTGTATTGTCCCGATATCCATGGACCAACGAACTACCTTTTCGATATGGGCAATTCCGAAGCGCGAAAATGGCTCACGGATCATATCGCCGCCCTGATCGAGGAAAATGGTATCGAT
>JAKQBU010000498.1 GCA_029573975.1 Planctomycetota bacterium | reverse complement strand
TATGCCCCGACTGCTGGGCCCAACTGCGGGAAAATCTCCAAACCCGCTATTGCCCCGTCTGCGGCCACAATACCGGCCCCTATGCCCTGATCGACGGCCGCTGCCACCGCTGCCAAAACCGCCGCCCCCAGGTTTGCCATGTGGTCCGGGTGGGGGAGTATGACGGTATTTTACGTCAATTGATTTTACTCTTCAAATTTCACCGCCAGAGCCAGCTCGATACCTTCCTGGGCAGCCTGCTGGCCTCAGCCATGATCGGGGATGAGGAGTTGGGCCGAATGGATTTCCTGGTGCCCATCCCCCTGCACTGGCGGCGGAAATGGTCACGCAGCTATAATCAGTCCGAACTGATCGCCCGGGAAGCCATGCGGATTTTGCAGCCGCACTCTACCTCACTGCATCTGGCCCTCGACCTGGTCCGCATCCGCTACACCCAGCCGCAAACCTCGCTGGCCGCCAGCCACCGCCTGATTAACCTCCATAACGCCTTTGCCGTCTGCCGCGGCGTCGATCTGACCGGCAAACATATCTGCCTCATTGATGATGTCACCACTACCGGCACCACCCTCCGCGTTGCCGCCCATACCCTCAAAAAAGCCGGCGCCGCCCGCGTTTCCGCCGCAGTTCTGGCGGTGGCTGCCAATGATTGACATTACGGCAAGACCGTCAAATTGCCAATTTCGTCGAATTGCCATTTTTTTCCAAAAATAGTGGACTCAAATGAATTTTCCGGCATATAATTAGATTAGTTGGTTCTAAAAAACAGGAAGTCTTTTAAAATTAAGGAGTTACAAAATGGCTATCGATAGAGAAAAATTAATCGAGCTTTTAAACAGGGACCTGGAGCTGGAGTATTCAGCCGGCATCCAGTACATCCAACATGCCGCCGTGATGACCGGCGCCCAGTTCGGCGACGTGATTAAGGAGCTGAAACTCCACGCCACCGAAGAGTTCGGCCATGCCCAGGTCCTGGCCGACCAGATTGACTTTCTGGGCGGCGTGCCGACCGTGAAAGTTGGCGAAATCAAAACCTCGCCCGAAAACATCCCCATGCTAGAGCAGGACCTGGCCGGCGAAGAGGATGCCATCGTCCGTTACAAAATGCGGGTCAAACAATCGGAAGAACTCCAGGAATATGCCCTCGCCCAGCAGTTGCGCACCATCCTGGCCATGGAACAGGAACACGCCATGGACCTCAAACAGGCCCTGGGTAAATAATCTCCCGGCGGTTCTCGTCCTCGCCAAAAAAAAAGGCTGTCGGTATTTTATCCAGCAGCCTTTTTCTATGGTTGCGTACCTCCATCAATCGTCAGCGGGAACCCCCGTGATTTTCTCGCTATATCCGCCCTTACCGCTACCCTCTTCGCCTTCGATCATCGCCGTGCCGACAAATTTCACGCCGCTGCTGATGCTAAGGCTGATTCCGGGTTTGATCGTCCCGGAAGATTTATAATCCGAAAGATTGATCTCGGTAATGGTAAAATCATAAATACCCTGCGCGTGAAGGGCTTCTTCCACATATATTTCAATCTCTTCTTCATAATAACCCTCCAGCCCGAACAATTCGATTTTTTTATCGTCCAGTGCATACGTGCCTCTCAATTCCGTCTGATCCTCCCCCATTGCCAGCCACTCATTTGCCGCTAGGACTTTATCGTCATTGGGTCCCAGCCATATCTCCGCTGTATATTCCTCTTTAATCGAACCCAGCCCGCTGCACGAAAATTTGCTGTTGCCCGTCACCACCCAGTGCGAACCGGCAATCGGTATCTCATAATTCCCCTTCAGGCTGACGGCCACCTTCAGAACCACCTGGCTTTCCACGCCATCGATATCCACCGTCATATTCGCGACAATCTTGGACGTAGCCGTCAACGACAGCCCCTTACTGCCCAGCTTGGCCTTCGGATAGCAGATCTCGCTGACCACTTCCATATCCAGAATGTCAATATCCTCCTGCTCTTCCGTCGCCTCCAGCGCCTTGGCCGTCAGATACGCTTCCAGCGAATCCGGATCGGACGTAAAAGTAAAAATCCCCTTGCCCAGCTTATCCTGCCGCTCCTGATACGTACCCGTCAGCTCATCACCCGACGGATCCACCAGTATCCAATGCCCATCCGCCGGCCCCTCATCCCCATTCGGCCCCACATGCATCTGATAGGCCCCCTTCAGCTTCAGCTTGTCCATCCCCTTGGCACTGGCACTGACCGACCCGGTCATGACCCAGCTCTTGCCGCTGATATCCGGCGTTGCCGCCTCCGCGATCCCCGCCAGACCAACAACCATCATTACCGCAACAATCCAGCGAACACTTCGGGTCACCATCGCAATACCTCCTGTCCGGCGCTGCGGCCGGCTGCTGCTATAAACTTTTCCTTTTACTACGAACGTAAACGATATTGATTGAGCCTTTACTGACATTCTATCAGGAATTGACTTAAAATCAATCCATAAAAGCCTTTTTTTTAAATATTGTAACCGGCTGCAAATAATGCAATAATAACAGCTTGGAATTATGCCGCCGCTTGAAAAGCAGGCATTGGAGAAATAGTTGCCTCTTCCATGCGACCATGATACCATCTGTACTTTAGTACCAATTATAGGCGAAATGAACATATGGAGGTATGAATTTGATGCACGGAGCCGATGAAATCGAGTATCAGGTATTTGGCGATGATATGCAGTTGGTCGAAGTGGAGCTGGACCCCGGCGAAGGAGTCCGGGCCGAAGTCGGCGCCATGATGTACATGGAGGACGGCATCGAAATGCAGACCTCCACCGGCGGCGGCCTATTCAAAGGCTTCAAGCGGATGCTCACCGGCGAAAGTTTTTTCATTACCACCTTCCTGTATAACGGCCGCGGCAAGGGGCATGTGGCCTTTGGCGCTCCCTACCCCGGCAAGATCATTCCCCTCCATCTGCGCGAGCTGGGCGGCCAGTTCCTCTGCCAGAAGGACGCCTTCCTCTGCGCGGCCCGCGGCGTCGAAATCGAAATCGCCTTTACCAAACGGCTGGGGGCGGGCCTCTTCGGTGGCGAAG
This sequence comes from Planctomycetota bacterium, assembly GCA_029573975.1. The sequence continues at coordinate 4,039 of JAKQBU010000498.1, read as the reverse complement.
GCTTCATCCTCCAGCGGCTTTCCGGCGACGGCGTGGCCCTGGTCCATGCCGGCGGCACCATCATCGAAAAAGATCTCCAGCCGGGCGAAACCCTCCGGGTGGATACCGGCTGCCTGGTCGCCTTCGCCCCCACGGTTGATTACGATATCCAGTTTGTGGGCGGTTTCAAAAATGCCCTGTTCGGCGGCGAAGGTCTCTTCCTGGCCCGCTTAACCGGCCCCGGCAAAGTCTATCTGCAGAGCCTGCCCTTTTCCCGCCTGGCCGACCGCATTATCGCCGCCGCCCGCTTTCAGCGTAAAGACGAACGCAAAGGAGTAGCCGGCTTAGGCGGCGACCTGCTCGGCGGCCTGCTGGGCGGAGATCGCTGACGCGAGGATAACTATGATCGAATATTTCAAAGAATTGCATCCGGTCCTGCAGGCCCTGCTGGCCACCCTGTTCACCTGGGGCGTGACGGCCCTGGGTGCCGCCGCGGTCTTCTTCTTCAAAACCATGAACCGCAAGCTCATGGACGCCATGCTCGGCTTTGCCGCCGGCGTCATGATCGCCGCCAGCTACTGGTCCCTGCTGGCCCCCGCCATCGAAATGTCCGAAGGCAAATCGCTGCCTTCCTGGCTGCCCCCAGCCGTTGGTTTCGTCCTGGGCGGCATTTTCTTGCGGGTCTGCGACCGCCTCCTGCCCCATTTGCACCTGAATCTGCCCATCTCCGGGGCCGAGGGCATCCATACCCGCTGGAAAAAAACCATCCTCCTGGTCCTGGCCATCACCCTGCATAATATCCCCGAAGGCCTGGCCGTCGGTGTGGCCTTCGGCGCCGCCGCCGCCGGTTTCCCCGGCGCAACCCTGGCCGCCGCGGTAGCCCTGGCCCTCGGCATCGGCCTCCAGAATTTCCCCGAAGGCATGGCCGTTTCCATGCCCCTGCGCCGCGAAGGTTTATCCCGCACCCGCAGTTTCCTCTACGGCCAGCTATCCGGCTCGGTCGAACCCCTCGCCGGCGTCCTCGGCGCCGCCACCGTCCTCCTCGCCCAGCCGCTGCTGCCCTACGCCCTGGCCTTCGCCGCCGGCGCCATGATCTTCGTCGTCATCGAGGAAGCCATCCCCGAATCCCAGTCCGGCGGCAACTCCGACCTGGCCACCCTCGGTACCATGGCCGGCTTCACCGTCATGATGATCCTCGATGTCGCCCTGGGCTGATCCCAGGCCCTTTGCAAAATTTTGGCAGCCTCTGGAAATTTATATCCAGACCCTGGAAATGATCCTATCCAAGCCCCGACCGTGAGGGAGGGGGTCAAATGTTGCAGTGTCGGTCCCGCTCCTTATCGACGGGTGGCACCTTCCTGCCGCAGGCAGGGAGGTGTTCTTCCATGTAGGGTCGGCAACTCGTTTGCCGACGCGATATTTTTTCTGTATTGTCTGATGCATCCCTGTAGGGTGTGCAGCTTGCTGCACACGCGGTTCCATTTACGCCCCCATATACCATTCCCGCACCCGATGGTCATTCCTGCGACGGGTGGCACCTTCCTGCCGCAGGCAGGGAGGTGTTATTCCATGTAGGGTGTGCGATTCCGGTATTCCCGGAATTGCACACGCGGTTCTTTCTATCGTCCCCATATTCCATCCCCGTGCTGTCGATTTTATTTACCTCCGTATCGTCCGACGCAGCGACTAACAGGAGCGTCTGTTTGCCGACCCGCCTCGCGTCGTAATGGTACAGGCTAGCCTGCCATTCCTGTAGGGTGGGGCTTGCCCCACCGCTTCCCCTCCGCTCTCATACCACGTCCCCATATACCATTCCCGCACCCGATGGTCATTCCTGCGAAAGCAGGAATCCAGGATTTCTCCTGTCATTCCCGCGCAGGCGGGAATCCATCCCATCTTCTTGCATTATTGTACTTCATCTCCTGTTATCCATGGCAATTTCTATCGGTCACTTCACATATTTTACGAAATATCATAATATTTTTTTATTACATTATTCACACACCTTCTATCGTAGGGACAAAGATTTACTGCTTTTTTCAAATCTTCTTCGGCAAAATTATTTTCACCTATTTCATAAAATAAATGGGACCGATTTAAAAGTGAAGTAACTATCATATCGGATTTATGTATTGCTTTATCGAGAATAGGTTTGGCCTTATCATATTGAGACGATGATAGAAAAGCCCATCCAAGATTGCTTATCGCTCTGCCATTTAAATCATCGATCTCTACGGCTCTGGATAACATATGGATTGCTTTTGTGGTATTTTTCAAATTAAGAAAATTCATTCCTCTTTCATTAAGATACTCACCATATGAATATTCCGGATACCTTTTCTCAATATGATCAAACAGATATTCTGCCTTCTCATAATCATGTTGTACCTTAAACAGCATCGCTTTTTGAAAAAGATATTCCGGCCCCTCATTCACATAATCTTCGATTAGTTCTTTTGCCTTATCTATATTAATATGAATTAAAGCTTCTGTAAGTTCTTTCATTTCAGATTTTATACAGGTTTCAAAACGGAGATGCAAAATAGGAAGTAACCATATTCTTTTTTCAAATTTAAATCGTTCGATATCTTTTGTTCTTAGCCAATCTAAATCCTTACCGGACTTTAACGATAATTCATTAGCAACATGGCGAATACTACCTGCATTTGGGGAAATTATATTAAAGTAGTGTTCAATTAAGTCTCTGGTAATATTTTTACCTGACATTCGAGCAACACATAGAATAGTTGCCCCGGATGATATTGTTTCATTTGGCATTTTGGACAGATTGATTAAGGTTTCTAAACTTAATTTTTGTCCATGTTCAGACTCGTATTCAAGAATTCCTTCTGCAGCAGTGCTGCCGCAGCAATCACCATGATATCCCGCGGGAGGCCATATTAAATGATTTTCAAACAAAGATTTGTTTAAAGCTGCATCATCGCCATAAACACGCTTATAGTATTCACAAGTGGTTTCTGCAAGGTAAGGAATCGTTTTCTGAATATGATTGGCAAGATCTCCTGGTAACTTTTCAGCCCAAAGGCCTTTGCCGTAGGAACTCATCCCCAAGCAGGCACCTAAGCCAAACATTGTCGTAAAGTTTGTCTTATCACTAGCCATAACAAATTGTTTTCCCAGTACCGGCATTGGATTTTTAGGTTCTTGTATGATATTTTGTAAGACTTCCGTTATATTTATTGAGTATGTTTGTTTCTGGATAATATAATTTTTAAGAATGGCTATGCATTCTATTCCGTTATTTGCATGTAACTCAACATTTTTATGAAAAGTTTTCCAGCAATTGTAGGTAAGGATACCGATTAGGGAACACATGGTATCAAATAAATCTTTTTCCTTTTTATTCCAGTCTTTCCGGTATCTCAAATGATATAGCATGACATCAATAGCCCCCATAGATGGCCAGTCAATGCCTATGGATATGCCGGGGTATTCCTTAAAACAGTGAGTTAACTTTTGAATGAATATTTTTGATTTATTAATTATTGCTTCGTTAATCATATATTCTTACATTCTTTATATGTCTCTATTTATACTATTACAATAAACTGTCACCTATATATCTTTCTTTGCGGTCTCTGTGCCCTCTGTGGTTGACTTTCTCTTTAATCCGTGCCATCCGTGCCGCCAGGGGCGGTTTTAAAACCGGCGTTGCCGGTCCGTGGTTCCATTTATTTCCGTCACCATTAAATCCTTCTCTTTTCTTCGTGATCTTCGTGTACTTCGTGGTTAAATATATTCCTGCCGATAACCGGCAGGGCGGGATGCAGCGTCTCAAAATACGCCAGCAATTCTTCCTGATTTTCATCTTCGGCAAAATGGGCCGGTACTTTAGCCGCCAAAATGCGATGATTCAGAATCTCCGCCCAGTCCAGCGGCTCCCCGAGCCGGCTGGCCTGTCCCGGATTGAAACAAACGCCCAGATGGGGACTGTTAATCTGGTCGATCAGGTCCCGCAGCTCCAGCGGCGAAAGCAGCAGATGCCCGCCGGGATTTTCCACCGCCAGGTTCACCCGCCGCCGCTGGGCCGCCGCCGTCA
>JAKQBU010000491.1 GCA_029573975.1 Planctomycetota bacterium | reverse complement strand
CCGCGGGTGTCGTTGATGTCGATGGCGGTGGGGGTAATCTTGAAGACGCTGTCGCCGTCCTGGAAACCGAGGATGTGCTTATAGGCCCAGTAGCCCAGGCCGCCGTCCTTGGGCAGGCAGTAGCCGCCGATGCCGGGGCCGGGGAAAATCATATTGCTGTGGGTGGGCCGGACCTTGATCGCCTGGATGACCTTGATTAAATCGACGCCATTGCGTTCGGCGAACAAGCTCCATTCGTTGAGGAAGGCCAGAATGGTGGCCCGATAAGAATTTTCAACAATCTTGGTGGTTTCGGACTCGATGGGCCGGTCCATCACGGTCAGGGGAAATTTCTCGGTATTGAGGACTTCGCGGAGGAATTTTTCCACCCGCTGGCGGGCCGCCGGATTGCAGCCGGAACACACCCGCCAGAAATCTCGAATGGACGAGACATATTCCCGGCCCGGCATAACCCGCTCGAAACTATGGGCCAGCAGCGGCTCGCCGGGAATACCGCGTACTTTGAAGGCTTTTTTGAGAATCGGATAGGCGACAAATTCGGTAGTGCCGGGAGCTACGGTCGTTTCAATCAGGACCAGGCACTCCGGGCCGATTTTCTCGCCGATGGTGCGCATGGTGGCTTCCAGGGCACTCATCTCGGCTTCGCCGGTTTTCATGTTGCCCAGATGATGCTTGGTATAATCGCACTGGACATCGACCACGACACAATCAGCCAGGGCCAGGCAATCGCTGTTATAGGTGGCGGTCAGAGTTTTCTTTTCCGTGACACAGCGGGCAATCATGGGATCCACTTCCGGATCTTCGGCCTTGACGGGCGATTCGCCCCGGTTGAGCATGGGGATCTTCCAATAGCTGCGGGGGCTGGGCCGCTGGCAGCCGATGACGAATTTACCCGGCTTACCGGTTTTTTTGTCCACCGTATCGGCGATGATCGCGGCCATCACCGCCCCGACAAAACCCACCCCCATCACCACTACAATCTCTTTGCCTTCGCCGCGGGCCTGTTTGGCCAGACCTTCCAACCGGGCCATTTCCGCGGTGTAATCACCGGCCTGTGGTAAGGGAAACTTTTCGCCCGCCGGATTTACCGAAACGTTAGACATACTCTATCTCCTCTTGTGTAGAAACACAGTACAAATAGCTGTTTTTTTAGCTTTCCGGCCGGGTGGGCCGGATACATTTTATTTTTTCTTCAAAATGTCCCGGATGTCGGTGAGCAGGAGTTCCTCTTTGCTCGGCGCGGGTGCCGGAGCTGGGGCCGCTTCCTGTTTTTTCTTGGCCATATTCATGATCTTGATGAGCATGAATATCACAAAGGCTACGATCAGGAAATCGATGACGGTATTGATAAAGGAACCATAGCTGAGCACCACTGCCGGACTGGTTACCGCCTTTGTTGTCTCATCCACTACCTCATTTTTGAGAACCAGTTTAAGATCGCTGAAATCCACACCGCCTAGCAGCAGGCCGATAGGCGGCATGACCACCTCATTGACCAGGGAGCTGACAATCTTGCCGAAGGCACCGCCGATAATGATCCCGACGGCCATATCGACAACATTCCCCCGCATGGCAAACGCTTTGAACTCTTGCAGCATACCCATAATATGTCTCCTTACTCGCTCATTCCCAAAACTCCGTGAATCGGATACCATACCGAAACGATGCCTTGATTATATGCTGGCGATTATTCGTGTCAAATATTTATGGCTCTTCGGAAGAATTTATGGGTAAAAATTCGGCTATCTTTAACTCGGTAAAACAGTCTGGGGCACCAGAGGGCAAATTGCCCCCCACCCACCACAATTTTGCCCTCTGGCCAAACTGGTTTGCCGAGAAGAATAGGGTGAATTTTTGTCATACTCAAATTCGAAGGACATGGCTGGCAACGTATGCATTTGTTATTTAAGAACTTATGACTCAAATGGGTCATCAATCACCCACAAATTCTTTTGAAGCGGCATATTAATTTGGGAGGGATTTTGGCGATAGATTTACACCTGCGGACATCAGAACAAGGTGGGTTGAACGTTTTTACAAAGTTTTCGCTGCTGCTATGGGCAAAAACCACTACAAGAATGCCAATCCGAAGTTCTGCTGTACGCATGGAGGCCAGGGTATCACACTATACTTTTCCATTTATTTTTGCTGATGTATAACAGAAGAGAACGAGGTATGTATAAAAATCAGAAAAAGAAATGGAAAAGATTCCAAAAAACAATGGAACGCGATATTGACAAGAGTTTATTCGCTTGCTATAAAACTTGCAGTTCGATTAAAGTTTTTTTTCAATATGGTAAGGTGTCAATTTTTGGATATAACATTAGGAGTAAAGCAATGGCGTGGTGGAACTATGTTTTAATCGTGGTAGCTGTGGTTTTGCTGGCGGGAGCGTATTTTTACAAAAAAAGTAAAGGTTGATACTCGAAAAAACAAAAAAAAGCTGTTTTTTGTCAGCCGTTGCTGGTAAAGTACCGGTAGGCACCACTAGCTCAATTGGCAGA
>JAKQBU010000486.1 GCA_029573975.1 Planctomycetota bacterium | reverse complement strand
GTCGATATCGTCAGCTTTGGCTCCGTTGTGCTGGGCAGTCCTTCCGCTCAGACTTTTACCATTAAAAACATCGGCGGTCAGCCGCTGGAAATTACCAGCTTTGTCTTTTCCCCGGTCCTCGATTCGCCCTTTGCCATCCTCGATCCGCCTTCCTCGGCTTTGCCTGTTACTCTGGCAGTCAATGAGGAATTGACCGTTACCGTTCTGTTCACTCCCGCTGCCACCGGTTCGTCGGAGCGCACCCTGCGGATTCTCAGCAACGCCGAAAATGTCGATGAAATCAATCCCTGGTATAGCGTCTTGTTGACCGGGGTCGGCACTGAGCATGTCCTGGATGTAACCGTTTCCGATTCCACGCCCAATGACGGGATTCTCAGCTTTGGTCCAGTCGCTGTCAATCAGACGTCTGCCCCGCAGACCATCACACTGAAAAACACCGGTTCCAACAGCCTGGTAATTACCGGCTGGGCCTTGACCGACGGCAGTGCCGCTAACTTCGACCTTGAATCTTTCTCCTCCAGCGTCACCCTGCTGCCCGGCCAGCAGGAGGCGCTTACCATTGACTTCACGCCCGCCGCCCTCGGCACCTTTACCGGCACTGTAACGATTTACGGGGAAAGCAATTCCTTCTGGACGATTCTCCTCGACGGCACCGGCGCCGCCCCCGGCCAGATCAGCATCCTGGACTCCCAGGGCAGTCCGGACGATCAGCAGATCAACTTTACTCTCACCAATGACGATGCCCTCAATTTTGTTCTCGGCGAAATCAGCGTCCAGACCTTCTCCATCATCAACAACGGCGGCAGTACCCTCTGGATTAAAGACCTGGATGTTTCTTCCACGTTCTTCAAACTCGATCCTCAGACCGATCCGGACGCGGATACTGGCTATTACATGATTTCGGCCGGCCAAAGCCTCGCCGTCGCTGTTACTTTCGCCCCGCGCTCGATCTTTAACGGATCTTCCCTGGTAACCATTACTTCCACGGCCAATTTGCAGGACCCCGCCGCGGATCAGACCGACTCCCTCACGCTGCTGGGCAAAAGCTATTACACTGCGCAGGTAGGGGAGTTAAACGGCCAGAAACTTACCAAAATTCTCATCAATGATAGTAATGGCGAGACCATTCAGATCAAGCTCACCGGCGGCGGCTATGCCAATGTCCGTCTGGTCGGCGGCGGTTTCAGCGGCGACATCGAAAAGATCGAGCTGGTCGGCACCACCGATAAGTCCGTCCTTACCATTATCTCTCCAAAGACCAGCAGCTACGAAGATATGGGCGTAACCATCCCCATCAAGAATTACACCACCACCCTCGGCAGTATTACCGGCGGTACCATGAAGAACATCGTCTTCAAAAATGTCACCCTGTCCGGTGAAGACGGCGGCATCGACCTGACCAACCTGGCCGGTAAACTTAAGCTTGGTAACATCGAAGATGGCGCCGACATCACTATCGGCCAGATCGCCGGCAAAGGTGCAAAAATCACAGCCGGCAATATCGGCGATTATACCGAGATCAATATCAGCGGCGATGTCGCTTCTTTTTCCGCCCAAACCTTCGGCAGCAGTTCCTTCCATGCCAATAACGTGAACAAATTCACCATTAGCGGCAAGGATTCCACAGATCCCGTTCAGGGCAGTTTCAGTGTTGACGGCCTGCTGAAAAAATTTGATGCCGGCAAACTCGATTTCACCGGCGCCATTAATGCCGCCAGCATCGAAAAAATCACTCTCGGCAGCATGTCCAACGCCGTGGTGAACACCCAGTCCACCCTCCAGGCCCTGACCGTCCAGCGGGATGCTGTTGACTCCCTCATCTGCGGCGGTTACAGTATCGACCTCGGTTCCGACGGAAAACTCGGCGGCACCGGCCTGGCAGCGGACTCCTTCACCCAGCTTCCCAGCGGCTCCCTTACCAGCATTAAGATTGGGGACAACTATGACGGTTCCACTATCGCAACCGGCATGGCTCCGACCATCACCGCCTCCGGCTACGCCAATTTCTTCGCCCCGCTGGCAGGCTTTACCTCCGGCTCGGTTGGAACCGTGACCCTGGGCAGCATCAACCCGAATAACCAGGGTGTTATCTTCGGTGTAACAGCCAGTACCAGTATCGGTAAAGTAACGATTGGCGGCCAGACCGCCCAGAATCAGGCGGACTTCAGAGTTTTGCTGGTATAAATCGCATGAGAATTATTGCCGGTTCCAAAGCGCGGATGACTTTGATGCCTCCACGTGACTTGACTACCCGGCCCATTACCGATAGGGTCAAAGAGGCTCTTTTTTCGATTCTCGTCGCCGACGTCCCGGACGCCATCGTCGCCGATCTCTTCTGCGGTACCGGTTCGCTCGGTCTGGAAGCCCTCAGCCGCGGCGCCCGCCATGCCATCATGGTGGACAAGGATCACGACGCCGTCAAACGCGCCCGTCAAAACATCGAAAAACTCCGCTTCCAGGACCAGGCCACCCTCATTCTCACCGACGTCTTCCGCTGCGGTATCCCCGGCAGTAAAAACCAATATTCCGATGATTCCAACCAATCCGCCCAACCCGGCCAATCCGACCGGCCCAGCTGCTGCGATCTGGTCTTCCTGGATCCGCCCTATATCTTCTCCCGCCATACCGGCCCGGATTCCGATATCGGCAAACTGCTGCGGAAAATCTCCGGCCAGGTTGCGCCGCTCGCTCTGGTCGTGGTCCGCCACGATAAACACTCTGAGTTTCTGCCCGCCTACAACACCCTGCACCAGTATGACCGGCGCGAATATGGCAATATGGCCCTTACCTTTTTTAAAAACATCATCGATGGTGGGGGGGTATAATGAAAAACAAACCCCTGCCTGCCAAACAGGTCGCCCTGCAAATTATTCGGCAGTTACACCGCGGCGGCTACCAGGCTCTCCTGGCCGGCGGCTGCGTCCGTGATATGCTCCTGGGCAAAATCCCCCATGACTATGACGTTGCCACCAATGCCGTCCCCGAAACCATTACCCGGCTCTTCCCCCGCACTCTTACGATTGGCGCCCAGTTCGGCGTGGTGGTCGTCCTGGCCGGCGGCCGGCAGGTAGAGGTAGCTACCTTCCGCAGCGATGCCGAATATCCCGACGGCCGCCGCCCCCAGCGGGTGGTTTTCACTGATGCCCGTCACGATGCCGAGCGCCGCGACTTCACCATCAACGGTATGTTTTACGATCCCATTGCCAAACAGGTCATCGATTACGTGGGGGGGCAGGCCGACCTTCGTAATGAAATTATTCGTGCTATCGGCGATCCCAGCCTCCGTTTTGCGGAAGATCATCTGCGGATGCTCCGGGCCATACGCTTTGCCTGTCGCTTCAACTACCAGATCGACCCCGACACCTGGCAGGCCATTCGCCTTCACGCCCCCAGCCTCGCCCGCATCAGCGAAGAACGAATCGCCGCCGAATTCGAGAAAATCCTCATCGACCCGCATCGCCTCCGCGGTGTCCAGCTTACTCGCGACAGCGGCCTGCTCCCGCTGATTTTCCCCGGCCTCGAGCCTGCTGCCTGTGAAATCGGCCTGCAAACCCTCGCCCACCTTCCCAGCCGCTGTAGTTTCCCCCTGGCCCTAGCCGCCTTCCTGGCCGCCTGTTCTACCCAGCAGGTCCACGACTTCTGCCGCCGCCTTAAAACCAGCAATGACCTTCGGCAGCACACCTCCTGGCTGGTGGCCAGTTATCCTAAACTGCTCAGCGCGATACCTCTTTCCCGCGGTCTGCTTAAAAAATGGCTTGCCGAACCCCTTTTTGAGCCGCTGCGACAACTGCTGCGCTGCTATCTCAAAGGCCATAACCGCAGCCTCACCCCTTTACGCCGTCTTCAGCGGCAGATCCGGGAATTGGGCGATGAACCCATCAGCCCGCCGCACCTGCTTGACGGCCACGATCTGATTCACCTAGGCGCCACACCTGGCCCTTCACTCGGCCAGCTTGTCGAAGAACTCTACCTCGCCCAGCTCGAAAATCAGGTCAAAACCCGCTCCCAGGCCGAAGCCTGGTCTCGTCGCTGGCTTATCCAACACCAGAAAACCTGAGATCCCTGAATTTGGGATACCACCTCTCCCCTGGTATCCGATTTGGGTGTGCTATAATTACCACCTTCTCTCTGTTTTCTTTGTTATCTTTTGTGTAAATTTTGTTTACCCAAAAAAATACCCTTCAACCATGCGGCATAGGGCGTGATACAACACCACCTGATTCTCCTGGATTTCCGGTGTATTTTTCCCCGGCGCCCGCCAGGAGATATCCGCAATCTCCGCCAGCCGCCCGCCGCCCGGTCCCGTGAAACCAATCGTTGCCAGCCCGCACGCCTTCGCCACCCGCATTGCCGCCGTTACATTCTTCGCATTCCCGCTGGTACTGATCCCCATCAACACCCCCGGCTGCCCATGCCCGGCAAACGAAAGTAATTCCTGCGCATAGCTATACAACGGATCCCGGTCATTTTCATACGCACTGCGAATACTGTGTGATTCCCCCAGCACCACCACCGGGAAGCCCGGCTCCAGCTTCTCCGCCAATTCCCGGCCCACAATTGTCCTGTTTAATACCTCATAAACCGGCCCCCTAGTCAAGGAACGCCGGATCATAAAACTTTTGGCCAGTTCTCCCTTGATATGAATCGCATCCGCAAAACTGCCCCCATTCCCGCACAAATAAAAAATCCCGCCCGCCTCATAGGTCTTCACAATCGCCCGGTAACTCTTCTCCAGCCCCTCCCGTGCTGACTCCAGTAACTCAAACCGGCCCAGCATCTCAGCTACCACCTCAGCGACCTGCGGCGGTAGGGGGGTGCTACCTTTCGTTTCTTGATTTGCCATCTTTCCGGTTCTTTCTCCGTTATCTGGTTCTGTAATTTTTCATTTTCATTTTTGATTTTTTATCTTGTTTGTGCCGAGCTGGCCGTCACAATCTCCGCATCCGGTTCTGTCTTGACAATACCGGCTAAAGCCTTTTGGGCCTCCCCATAATTCGGATACTGGCCCACCCGTACCTGATACAGCATTTTGCCGTCTTCTTTTTGCAGCGCCGTCCAATCTGCTTTCCACCCCGCACCCCGCAGCTCCTGAACTTTCTTCTGGGCATTTCGCAAATCACTCAGCGCCGTCACCTGAATCCGAAACATCTTTGATCCGAACTGCTTCCGTGCATAGGGCGCAAAGGTCGAATCCCCGAAGGTATCAAAACACTGAGAAAAATACCGATCCGCCTGGGACCATTTCCCCTGCTTTTGCAGCGCGGTTCCCAGCCGGTACAATACCACATCCTTCGGCGGTTCGTTCTTCAGGCCTTTCAGGGATTTTTCATAGTGCTCGATGGCTCCCGTCAGATCCGGTGTCGTCTTTTCGTAGCACATATGCCCTAATGCCACCCGGGACAAAGCCCGGAGACCGGCATCCGCTCCCCTGGCTGCCGCATTTTCCAGATCTGCCTGCGCCGCCGCCTCATTACTTATCCCCATTTCACGATAGCACAGCCCCCGCAAATACCACGCCTCACCCGCCTCTTGGGTCCGGTTGTATTTCTCTAAAAACTGCGATAGCGTATTGCTGCTCTGGACATAATTGCTTTCCCCATATTGTTGCCGGCCTGCTACCAGGATCGCTCGCCCTTGAGAATCCAGCGGCTGCATGCATCCAACGGCAAATATCCCCGGCAAAAGTAGAATCCAGATTCCATGGATACGCATACTTCTATTCCTCTTGATTTTCATCTTCACTTTTTGGATTGGTATCGCCATTTTGGCTTTTAGCTCGCAAAGGTTTTTTCTTTCTGGTTTTATTCTTTTGCGGCTGCTCGACCAGTCGCCGCAGCGACTTGATTTCCTCACCGGTCAACGGCCGGAATTTGCCCGGTCCCAGCCCCCGCATCGTCAGATTCCCGATTCGGACCCGTGTCAATTGCCGTACCGGATGGCCCAATTGTGCCAGCATCCGGCGGATCTGGCGGTTGCGGCCTTCCCGTAAATCAATTTCCAACAATGTGTGTTTGGCATTACGCTGCAATACTTTAACGCGTTCGGCATGAGCTTTTCCCTCTGATAACCAGACACCTTTCTTTAACTTTTCGACTTCTTCGCCAGTCAGCGCACCGCTGATATCCGCTACATAAGTCTTGCTAATTCCATACCTTGGGTGCGTCAGCCGGTTTGTCAACTCTCCATCATTGGTCATAATCAACAATCCCTGCGAGTCCGCATCCAGACGCCCGACGGGAAACAAACGCACCTTCGTATTAATTCCCTTCATCAAATCGATGGCCTTCATGCGGTCCGAGGGGTCGTAATTTGTGCATAAGACTCGTTTGGGTTTGTTCAAAAGATAATAGGCTTTATATTCGGTCCGGATTTTTTTTCCTTCCACCATAATTTTGTCATGGTCCGGATCGACCAGGAACGGCAGCTTGTCCACGACGGTGCCGTTTACCTCAACTAGACCCTGGCGGACCATCTCTTCACAGCCGCGCCGGCTGGCAATCCCCGCCGCCGCCATCACCTTTTGCAATCGTTCCATGTTGCTCCGTATGTTCTTTTCTGAAAGTTACTTAGCTTTAACCGGACCCAGACAGGCAGTCAGGCATTCTCCCGCTGTCTTGGGCTGAAGGCCCATCGGCTCGCCCGCCGGCAGTAAAAGCGTATCTCCTGCTTGGTACTTTACTGTATTTTCCTGCGTTTTGCCACTGGAAATCGTACCATTGCCCGACAATATCATTATTACCACCGGACAGGCACAGGTGAAT
>JAKQBU010000113.1 GCA_029573975.1 Planctomycetota bacterium | reverse complement strand
GCGGATTACGTATGGCCGGGCGGCGGATTTCCGCAATTGCTGGAAGAACCCCGGATTCAGGAAGAAAAGGACGGCGGTTATTCGGTGCATTTCAAGGCCCGACTGGATTCGCTGGAGATTGAGCAATTATTTGCCGTATCTAAAACCGATCAGGACGCCCTGACTGAGACGATTCGAATTGCCAATCCCGGCGGGGAACCGCTGGATACGTCCGCATTTGCCTGCGGCTTTGCCAAACAACTGGTGAATGAAAAAGGCTTGGCAGCCGGTATGCAAGGCGACCGTTTTTCGGAGATTCCCTACCGGCGTCGTCCGGAAACGGCGCAATTGTGCGATTATTCCCTGTCGGATATTCTCTTAAAACGGGACTGGTTCGCCGTGGACCGGATGAACTGGTACATAATGGGCGATATAGGGACGAAAAGTTATTCTCCCGTCTGGGGTTCGGAAGGCTGGGCCTGGTACAATCTGAATGAGACGCTGCTGCTCCAGAAGTACAATGCCGACGCGATGGAATGGTCTTTGATGGAAGCGGTATGGCGAACCGGGGATAATTCGCAGGATTCGCTGGTGCTGCGTTTCGGTGGGGCGGGGCGGTGGAAGTTCGGCGATCCGGAAGGGGCGGCGCAGTTGAAACCGGGCGAGAGCTTCACGTTCGGCCAGACCCGCCTGCAGATGCTGGATGGCGGCTGGAAAGAGGCGTTTTATTCCTATCGAAAGGACATGGACAGCCGGGGACACAATACGCACATTGGGTATAATCCGCCGGTCCACTGGAATGAGTTTTACGACAATCCGTCCTGGTGGCAGCCCGGGGGGGATTCGGCGGAAACTCGCGCGAAATACTACCGTCGGGCCGATATGAAGGTGGAAGCGGATAAGGCCTATGAAATCGGCTGCGAGTGTCTGTATCTGGACCCGGGCTGGGATACGAAATTTGCTTCCTGCATCTGGGCCGATGACCGGCTGGGCAAGGAAACGGATTTTGTAAAATGGATCCAGGATGAATATGGTTTTGCCCTGGCCCTGCATACCCCGCTGGCAGCCTGGAGCGATCCGAACGGGTACCCGGATGATAACTGGCGCAAGGATAAAAACGGCAACAAGATGGGGGGGCTGTGCAGTTCCAATCAGAAATGGGTGGAGGAAAAGGCCCGGCGTCTGATTGAATTGTGTAAAAATGGGGCCTATTTCATTATGTTCGACGGTAATTGGTTCACCGGGGAATGCTGGGATCCGACGCATGGCCATTCCCTGCCGCCGACTCGTCAGGAGCATCTGGACGCCACGCTACGCCTGTGCCAACTGGTGCACGAACAATATCCGAAGGTTGAGATCGAACTGCATGATCCCATCATCGGCCCAGGCGTCCCGCGGTATTGCCCGACCTATATTTTGCACAGCAAACCGGGTTCCTTTAATGTCTTGTGGGGATATGAATTAATGCTCTTTACGGAGGAAGATGTCCTGACGCGACGAGCCGCCAACATGTATTATGTCAACCTGGCGTATCATATTCCGATCTATCTGCATATCGATCTGCGGACGGACAACGAACAGGCCCTGGGGTTCTGGTGGTATGCCAGTTTATGCCGGCATTTAGGATTCGGAGGAAAATCTACGGATCCGAAAACGTGGCAGGCGCATAAGGACGCAATGCAGACCTATCTGCGTTTGAAGCCATTCTTTACCCGCGGCGAGTTTTACGGCCTGGATGAGACGATTCATGTCCATACCCTGCCGGAAAAAAACGCGGCGGTAATCAACTGCTTCAAGCTGGACGAGTCGGCGGAACCGGTGACGTTTCAATTTCATTTGCCGGAAGTCGGCTTATCGGCAGATAGGGCTTATCAGTTGACCGGCGCGGACAGTTGGAAGCAGGAGGGGGATAGGATTGAGGTTCAGGTACAGGTTCCCAGCCATGGAGTAAAGATCATCGAAATCGATGCAAGATCGGAATAGCTAATCTGGGGAACTGAGGTAGCGGTATTGCGGGCCGAGTGAATGGAAATATTGATAAAAATGGACGCCAGCGTTAAAAGCTCTTCGATCTCTTGTAATTGGGGAGCCAGAGCTATTTTTGGATGTCAATATCAACTTTTGGCGGTTCCATCAAAATGAAATTGGTTTATTAGTTTTAGATTAAGAAAGATTGAGGTAGTGCATGTTGGAAAGAAAAACGGTCGTCTGGCTTATTTCGTTATTATGGCTAAGCTGTTTGGCGGGAGTTTCTTATGGTGATGCGGCGGTAGAAGTGATCTGGCAGATCGGGCAGGCGGACGGAAGTTGCGGGGAGTTTGCCCTGGCGGGGCAGGCGAATCAGTTTAAGGAGAAGTTTCCGGGGGAGGTGGTTTATACGGTAGGGCAAAGTGAGGTTTCGCAGTTTCCGGGAATTCATCCCAATTCGGCGGATGTGAGCTGGGGCGGACGGGAAACAATCCCGTTTGTGATTGCGTTTCATCTGCCGGTAGCGGTTGAAACGGGAGCGATCCTGTCGATTTCGCTGGCGGATGTGCATGAGAGGCTGGCGCCGCTGCTGGAAGTGGAACTGGATGGCCAGGCGATTTATTCGCAAAGGCTGAAAACCGGAGCCGGGAAAGCATATATGGGACCCACCAGCGGGATGGCCCAAAAAATATATGTGGCACTGCCGCAGGGGGCTTTGCCAGCCGGGGACCATAAGCTGACCATCA
>JAKQBU010000480.1 GCA_029573975.1 Planctomycetota bacterium | reverse complement strand
ACGCGGGGTTGGAATGATATATGACGCTTCCGTTGGGCGCTGCGGCAGACCATACGGAGGTGAATAAAAACCTGGATTCCTGCTTTCGCAGGAATGAGCATGGTATCGCCTACGGCGATAAGGATTTTAATAGATTTCTCCACTTCGCCTTCGGCTTCGGTCGAAATGACCATCGGGCGGGGGAATGGTAGAAGTAAAGAATAGGTCTTATACGTCTTATAGGGCTTATAGGTCATATAGGAGAATAGGAATAAGAGGCCGGCCGGAGGCCGGCGATACGGGGGAGGGGAGATTAGAGGTTTTTGCGCCAGGAGTCGTAGAGGCGGCGGCCTGGGCCAGCTTTTGGGGGGCGTGGCGGTGGAGCCAGAGGAGGTTGGCCAGCTGGAGACCGGCCAGGGGATATCTGAACCGGGACTTCAACCGGAATTGCTATGTAGATCTGGCTGATTTTGCCATGTTTACGAGCCAGTGGCTGGATTGCACCGATCCGGGGGATCCGGTTCATTGTGTCTCTGTGATTCAATGAGGGATTATTCCAGCAGCATCAGGCGGAACTGGTCGATGGCCAGGGGGGCCTGGTAGAGCTGGCCGCGGACCTGGAAGGGGGTGATGGAACCGCCGGCGAGCAGGCCGAAGAGGGAGTCGTGGGTGGTTTCCAGAAGGGTGTTCCGGCTGAACTTGACGGTCAGGACCGCGTCCGCGGCGGAGGAATCGTCCGCGGTGAAATAGGTCCGATCGCTGCCGGGGTTCACGGCGGCGGCGGCAATGCTGCCCAGATAGGCGCCTTTGACGGTGAGGTTAAGATTGCCATCGTTGAACAGGTCGTTGTTTCCGCCAAGCTGGGCGTCGGGGCCGAGGTCCGTGCCGGAGAGGAAGAAGCTGTCGAGGGCATCCCCGCCGATACGGATTTTTTCGAGGCTGGCACCGGCGGCAAGGGTGGACTGGGTGAGATGACCGCTGCACTTCAGGTTGAACAGGTCGGTACCGGCGGAAATGGTGGTATCCTGGCCGCTGCCGATTTTTATTTTGTTAATATAGGAGCTGGTTCGGACCAGGGCGTCCACAATATCGCGGGCGTATATGGCGTTCACTTCGGCGGCTTGTATGCTGGAGCTTATGGTTCCGCGACGAACGTTAATATTGCCGATGCGGTCGCCTATCGTGAGATTGCCGGTGAGATCACCGTGCGGGATAACCAGATTTTCCAAATCATCCGTCACGGCCAGATCCGCGCCGAGATTGCCATGGGTAATGGCGAAACGGGAAATGGATTGGGCGGTGAATTCTCCGCTTTCATAGTTATCTGCCTGGAATGATTGCAAGTGGCCGGTAATGTCAAAGGAGACATTCTGGCCGATGGTATCGGCATAGATTTTCAAACCATAGTTATAGGTATCCGCGGTGGTGTTGCTGGAGACCAGGTGGAAGGAGGCATTGTCAGCGATGGCGCCGACGAGAAGTTTGGAAATACTCTGCTGAACACGGATTACATCGGTGATGGCGGCTTTGGCGGTGGAGATGGAACCGAGGGGAGAATCGCAAAGAATCGTTCCAATGGAGAAGGGCAAAGAGCCGCTGGAGGCGGTTATTTTCAGCGTGGTGTTATCGTTGGTGTTGGTCAGGACGATTTGTTCGATGGTATTTTCGGTGCCCACCGCCTGGCCCAGCAGGATGGAGGCATCGCCGTCGCCCTGGAGCATTACTTTGATCCGGTTGCCGTCGGCGGTGACAAAGCTGTAGGTTTCATGGCTGTGGATGACGGCGGCGGTAACGACGGAGAAATCCTGGGAGGCGGATTGTTCAATGGTGTTTCCGGCTACATCCTGAATGCCGCTGCCGGCCGGAAGCAAAAGGCGATAGGCATCCGGGCCCAGCTCGGAGGTGTTAGTGACTGTTTGGGGGAGAACCAGGGTGAGGGTATAGGTATCTTCGGTATAAAGGATGGCGGTTGGCTGAATCGCTATTTCGTTGCCGTCGTCAAAGGTGCCGTCGCCGCCGGCGGCCAGCAGCAGGTAATTTTCCTGGCTGAGGACCGAGCCGGGGTTGATATCATTTTCCGCAAAGATGATGCTGATCTGGGTAGGGCCGTAGTTGAGCCAGAGGGAATCCACCACGATGGCGGTAACGAGGGGGGCGGACTGGTCATACACGAAGGTTTGCAGGTCGGACAGTTCCGAGCTGTTGCCGAGGCTGTCGAAGGCACGGGCCAGCAGCAGGTTTTCGCCGGCGCGGATGAGGCTGCTGTCGATGAACAACTGATATTCGCCGGCGTCCGTTTCTTCGGCAAATCCGGCGGAGCGGCCGTTGCAGATGAGTTCGACGGTGGTTTCCGGCAAGGCGCTGATACGGACCAGGATACTGGAGAGGTTGGTGATGCGGTCGGAATCATCCAGTCCGCTGTCGGAAGCGGAGTCGATCTGGGGAGCATCGGGGGCGGGGGGACCGGCGGTATCGATGCTGAAGGCAATTACAATCTGGCTGCCGCTGATGAGGTCCGGCGGGTAGGAGCCGGAAAGGTTCATCTGGGCCGGGTTGCCCGCCTGGTCGAGCAGGGAGACCGACGGCTCGATGGCCAACTGATAGGAATCATCGGACAGCGTGACCGTGGTATGGAGCCGGACCAGGCCGGAGAGGCTGTCGATGGTTACCCCGCTAATGGGGATGGACCATTCGTTGCCGTCCCCAAATGTGCCGTCGCCGCCGGCGCCGGTGAGGGTATAACCACCCAGATCCGCGGCGGCCAGAGAGTCCAGGTCGGAGGCGCTGATGTAGAGTTCGATGCTGCTGGTGGTGTGGGTGTAGGTATCGCGGGGGAAGTAGTTGTAGATAAGCGGGGCCATCGTATCGAGGGTCAGATCCAGGGTTTGGGAGCGGGCGGTATTGCCGACGGGGTCGGTACTAAAAATTTCGATATGGTTCAAGCCTTCGTTCAGGTTTCCCGGCTGCAAGGTATATTCCCAGGCACCGGCACTGTCAGCCTGGACGGTGGCGACGGTGGTACCGGAAACCACAATGGCAATCGAACTGTTCGGTTTCACGGCACCCGAAATGAGAGGGGTAGAATTATTGGTCAAGCCGTCACTATTAGACGAGCCGGTGTCGGAATCGGGCGAGAGGATGGGGGTAATGGGGGAATCCAGTTCGACATCCAGGAAAAGGGTCAGGATTTCAGAGGCGTCGGAGACATTGCCGGCCAGATCGGTGATAACGATATAGACTTCGTTGCTGCCATCCTGGAGGGTGTCGGGGGCGAAGGTGTAGGTCCAGTTGCCGCCGGCGGAAGCCGTTAATTGGATCAGAAAGGCGCTGTTCAGGTACAAATCCACGCGGGCGGATGGTTCGGTGGCACCTTCGAGGGTGGCGGTTTCGTCGGAGGTGCGGTTATCCGTATCGCTGACGCCGGTATCGCTGGCGGCCTGCAAATCCGGAAGTGCGGCTGTGGGTTGGGTGGTATCGATCGTAATCGTCAACGGCAGGGAGGCGGCACTGAGCAATCCCGAACTATCTTTGGCACGGATGGTAACGATGTTATCACCTTCCTGGAGAATGGTATTGGCAAAGGTATAGCTCCAGAAGCCGTTGGCATTTGCCATGGTGCTGCCAATTATGGTATCACCCAGATAGACATACACTTCGTTGTTGGCGTCGGCCTTGCCGTCGATGGTTGCTGATTTCGTATAGGTCAGATTATCCGTGCTGATACTGCCGCTGTCACTGGCAGCCTGGAGGTTGGGGGCGGCCGGCTGGGTGGGCATAACATTGAGCCAGATGGTCAGATCGTCGGAGGGAACAGACGTATTGCCGGCAACATCCACGGCCACCACGTCGATCTGATGCACACCGGTCTGAATTTCTCCCTGGGCGAAGGTATAAGTCCAGGCGCCGGCAGCGCCGGCGTCCACGGTATGAATTGGTTCGCCATCCACGCGAATCGTGACGTGGGTATCCGGGTCGGCTATCCCGCTGAAGGTGGGTGTTTCATCGGAGGTTACTTCATCATTGCCGGTATCCCCCGTATCGGATTCGGCTGCCAGATCCGGCAGGCCCGGCTGGGCCATGGTGGTGTCCAGGGTAACTGTCAGGGCGCTGCTGGCGGCGGAAACATTATCTGCCATATCGGTGGCGATGACGGTAATTTGATTGGCTCCTTCGGCCAACTGCCCCAGGGAAAAGGTATAGGACCAGTTTCCGGTGGCGATATACTGTTCGCTGATGGTATCCATCAGCACGGCCCCTTCGCCCTGATCGACGTACAATTGCAGGGAGCTGTTCACTTCGACGGTTCCGGTTATGGTGACATTCCGAATATGAGTGATATTATTATCGTCGAGATCACCTGTGTCCGTGATGGCCGCCAAGTCCGGAGCAGCCGGCAGGCTGGCGGTTGTATCCAGGGTGACGGTCAGCGCGGTACTGTAGGCGGACAAATTTCCGGCCACATCGCGCTGGGCCGCTTTGATGGTGTTGGCGGTACCGGTCGCGGAGGCATTCAGGCCGCCAGCGAAGGTGTAGGACCAGAAGCCGTCGGTTAAACCGTCAGCGGCATCGGTAGTGGTGGCATACGCATCGGTTCCATTCAGGTGAATCAGGATGGTAGCGCCTGTTTCACAGGTACCGGTAAGGGTAGGGGTGGTATCGCTGGTATAATGGTCGGTATCGCTGGAGCCGCTGTCGGAAGCGGCGGCCAGATCGGGGGTAAGGGGCGTGGTGATGGTGGTATCCAAAACCACGACTAGATCGGTCGAAAAGGCACTGGTATTGCCGACGCTATCGACGGCCCAGGCGCTGATGATGTTGGTGCCCTCGATCAGGTCGTCCACGCCGTCAAAGGTATAAGACCAGTTGCCCAGCCCGTTGCTGGTGGTGGAGCCGACCTGGCTGCCGTTGACACGGACGTAGATGGTGCAGGAGGGATCGGCCTGGCCGGTGATGGTGGGGGTATCGGTAGAGGTCAGATTGTCCGTATCGGAATCGCCCAGGTCGGAGGCAGCCGACAGATCCAAGGAGGAAGGGATACTGATTGCCGTTTCGATGGTTATGGTCAGGTTAGCCGAATCCAGGGAATTGCCGGCACTGTCGGTGCTGAGGACATCGATGAGATTGGCCCCTTCACTGAGAGTCCCAGCAGCAAAGATATAACTCCAGTTGCCTGCCGCGCTGGCGGTGGTGGTACCGAGGATGGTTACT
>JAKQBU010000468.1 GCA_029573975.1 Planctomycetota bacterium | reverse complement strand
TTGAGTAGTTTGCCAATAGGATAGCGGATGATTCGTTTTCAGGTTTATAGTCATGGCAAGGCGGTCCAGCAGATGTCGCTGGCGGGGGCATACCTGTTCGGGCAGGATGATATTCCGGTACGGGCCCAGTTGAATTTTGCCGATGGCCAGCTCATCGGGCTGCGCAACAGCGATAGTGCTGTGGGTCTCTCACTGCTGTGGGAGGTCGTGGGATTCGGCAGAATATCGCTGCAAACCACCCGGCTGCCGATTCGGAACCGGCCGTATAATCTAAATGTGGAGATTGCCCGCTCGCGGCTGCTGAAAATCAGCCAGAAACGGGAAGAATGGGGCATGACCGATCTGGAGCTGGCGGAGGAACATCATCAAATGATTGATGGTGCGCTGGATAAATTTGTGGCGGCCTTGTGCCATCTGGACGAGCCGGAAAAGGCAGCGCAATACGCCGATGAATCGCTGGCCCTGTCCATGCAGGCGGGGGAACAGATGGCGCAATTTCACGGCGAGGTTTTTTTGCAGCGGCGGACCAGTACGCAGGGTTTCGGGCGGCACAGCTTCGGCTGCTGTATCGATCCGCAGCGGATCAAAGACCACGCCTATATGAACTATATCAAGGCGAATTTTCATTTTGTGACGGTGCCGGTCTGCTGGCGGGAGATTGAGCCGAAGGAACAGGAGCAGAATTTCGAGCTGCTGGACGAATGTGTCAACCAACTGGTGCACAATCGCATTGCGGTCAAGGTGGGTCCGCTGGTGAGTTTTGCGCCGGCGATGATCCCCGACTGGCTGTATATCTGGGAAAATGATTTTGAGCAGGTCCGCGAGATGGCGTATGAATTCATCTCGAAAGTCGTCGAGCGGTACAGCAAGAAAGTGCAGGCCTGGGATGTCATCAGCGGATTGAATGCTCACAACGGCTTTAATTTCAGTTTTGAGCAGATTATCGAGATGACCCGTTCGGCGGCCCTGGCGGCCAAGCGGTCTTCGACCCGCAGTCTGGTGCTGATCGAGCTGGTGGAGCCGTGGGGCGAGTATTATGCGATGAACCAGCGGACGGTGCCGCCGCTGATCTATGCGGATATGATTTGTCAGAGCGGGATTGTGTTTGACGGTTTCGGTCTGAAAATCCGTTTTGGCCAGCCCGGCTCCGGCTGCCGCAGCCGGGACCTGCTGGAGCTGTCAGGATTGCTGGACCGGTTTGCGAATTTCGGCAAACAGGTGCATCTGGCCGGCTTGCAGGTTCCCAGCGAAGCGGAAAAGCAGCCGGACAAAGGGGATAAGCCCTGTGAAGCCGGATGCTGGCATGGACCCTGGTCCGAGACGGTGCAGGCGGAATGGCTGCGAAATGTGTATCGCATCGGCTTGAGCAAACCGTATATTGATACGATTACCTGGCAGGATTTGGCCGACTGTGAGACGAGCGTCATGCAAAATGGCGGCCTGCTGAAAAAAGACCTGACCCCCAAGCTGGCCTATCAGCAGTTATGTGAATTAAAGAAAGAGTTAATCAAACCGGAACGGGGCAAGGGGAACCAATAAAGCCGCTCCGGTATCTTATAATCGATTTTAAGCAAAACCAAAGGAAATACGGGTTTTGTTTCGGTCGTTGACAGAATCGGCGGCAGGGCCTATGATCACCGAATGAATTGGAATAATCTCAAGGGAAAATTTATCGTTATCGACGGACCGGATGGGGCGGGAAAAAGTACGCAAACTCTTTTGCTGAAAGAGGATATGGAAAAGCAGGGTCTTGCGGTACTGCCTGTGCGCGATCCCGGCGGTACGGCTATCGGCGAGAAAATCCGCCGGATTTTACTGGATAATGCCCATGGGGAGATGTCGGTCCGGTGCGAGGCGCTGCTGTATATGGCCAGCCGGGCCCAATTGTTCAGCCAGTGCATAGGCCCGGCCCTGGCGGCGGGGAAATGCGTATTATGCGACCGGTGGGTTTCCAGCACGTATGCCTATCAGGCGGTGGCGGGCCGGATCGGGCCGGAGGTGGTGCTGCAATTGGCCCAGGTGAGCCTGGAACGGACCTGGCCGGACCTGACGATTATTATCGATATCCCGTCCGCCGTCGGATTGGGACGGGTGGGCGACCGGCCGGATCGCATGGAAGGCAAGGGGGACCAGTTTCATCGGAAGGTGCGGGAGGCGTTTCTGGAACTGGCGAAGGGCCGGGCGGATTTTCGAGTGGTGGATGGATCCGGGACGGTGGAACAGGTCCATCAGCGTATTAGGGAGGTAGTGAAAACGTATGTCTCTTCTTGAGGTGGTAGGCCAGGATTTGGCCATTCGTCTGCTGCTGCGGGCCTATCAATCCCAGCGAATGCCGCACAGCTATATTTTTCACGGCCCGGAGGGGGTAGGCAAAGGGTTACTCGCCCGGCAGTGGAGTAAGCTGCTGCTTTGTTCCCAGAGGCAACAGCGTGTCTGGCCGGCGGACCGGCCCGGCGGCCGGGATATCACCCAGTATGAAGATGCCTGCGGCATCTGCCCAGATTGCCATCTGGTGGCGGCGGGCAACCATCCGGATCTTCATATTATCACGAAAGAACTGGTGAAGCACACCAGCCAGGGGCGGGACCGGCAGACCATCGAGCTGCCGATCGATGTCATCCGGGAGTTTGTCATCGAGCAGGCGGGGGTGTATCCCTCGCGAAACCAGGCCCGGATTTTTATCATCGAAGAAGCCGACAGCATGACCCGGGGGGCGCAGAATTCCCTGCTGAAAACGCTGGAAGAACCACCGGTGAACACGTTTTTGTTTTTACTCAGCGAAAAAATAGACCGGCTGCTGCCTACCATCCGCAGCCGCTGCCAGCCGGTGCGATTCGGCTCCCTGCCGGGGGAATTCCTGATTCAGCGGCTGCAGGAGGCCGGTTGCCCCGCAGCTCAGGCGGCCTACTGGAGCGATTTTTCGGAAGGAAGTCTGGGAGTGGCGCTGGAGCTGTCGGGACTGGGCCTGTATGAGAACAAGTGCGAACTGGTTCGGCATCTGGCGGGGCTGGAGTATGACTCGGTGCTGGAGACAGCCGGCTGGCTGGCCGAACAGGCCAAAGAATATGCCGAAAAACATCTAAAAGCCAATCCCGACCAGTCGCAAAGTGCCACGGTGCGGCGCGGACAAAAATTTTATCTCCAGATGATGGCACATGCTTTCCATCTGGTCATTCGCCGCCTGGCGGAGGGTAGCGGGATCGACGGCGGGGCAGCGGACCAGGCGGCGGAAATCGACCGGATGGCCCGGATGTTTGGCCTGCGTGGTGCCAGCCAGGCCATTCGCGGCACCGAGCGGGCGGCCAGACTATTGAATCAAAATGTGAATGTCTCTTTGATTTTTGAATCCCTTATGTTACAATGCTTGAATTATAGTAAAAAAACGAAGAACGCCGGAACCGTTAAAAGTCGATATTGACATCCAAAAACGGCTCTGGCTCCCCCCTAACCAGGGGTCGAAGAGTTTTTGACGCTGGCGTCAAGAAAGCCGTAAAAATACATGCTTGAACCTGAATATATGGAAGAAGAACCAAAACCTGCCGCGGATGCCGGTCCGGAAACCGGGAAAACCGAAGCGAAGGCCCCGGAAAAGCCCCGGGAAAAATCCGGGGAAAAGGAAGGCGCCGCTGCCAAAAGCCGGTATCGCACCCTGCTGGTTCGTTATGGCTTGATTGGTCTGGTGGGCCAGTTCCGCCATTCCGAACGGGAGATCCCCCCGGGCGTAACCCATGTGATTATCAATACCGAGCGGGGCATGGAAATCGGGGAGATTATCTCGCCCTTCTGCCACAAGCGGGCGAATGTATTCTGTACGGATGAGGAGCTGGATCATTACTACCAGGTCAGCGGGCCGAATTATCCCTTCACCCGGACGGGGCGGATCATCCGGTTTGCCAACGAGCAGGACCTCAATGAGCAGCGGCACCTGCGCAAGAATGCCCTGGCGGAGCAGCGGTATTGCGAAGAGCTGATTCAAAAACACAATTTGAAAATGACGCTGGTGGCGGTCGATCATTTGTTCGGCGGGGACCGGATTATCTACTATTTCATGGCGGAAGGGCGGGTGGATTTTCGCAATCTGGTGAAGGAGCTGGCGCAGGAGTACCAGACGCGGATCGAGATGCGGCAGGTGGGCGCCCGGGATGAGGCCCGGCTGATTGCCGATTTTGAGGTTTGCGGCCGCCAATGCTGCTGCAAGAACTTTCTGAAAGTCCTCCAGCCGGTGAACATGAAGATGGCCAAGCTGCAGAAGACGACGCTGGACCCCAACAAGATCTCCGGCCGGTGCGGCCGCCTGAAATGCTGCCTGCGGTATGAGAATGAGGTATATGAAGAGCTTCAGAAACATCTGCCGCGGGTAGGCAGCACGGTGCTGGTTGAAAAGGGGCCGGGCGTGGTGGTGGAGACGCAGGTGCTGACGCAACTGGTCAAGATTCGCATGAATGACAACCGGATTATGGCGGTAGCCAATGAAGAAATTCTGGAGAGAAATTATAAAGTTCCGGAAGGGCTGTTGAAACCGGAGGAATCGCGGGCCGCGCCGCGTAGGCAGGAAGAAAAAGCCCCGCCCGTCCCGCCGGAAAAGGAACCGCCGCCGGCGGAGGGCCAGGCCGGGCCGGGCGAAGGCCGTAAGAAAAAGCGGCGCCGCAAACGAAAGAAGAAAAAATCGGGCGAGGCGCCGGGCAATGAGGCCGGCCAGGAACAAAATTTGCCAGGAGAACCAGAGAACGGACAGGTATAATTAATGGCAAGAAAAATACTCGTAACCGCGGCGCTGCCGTATGCCAACGGCTCGATCCATATCGGGCATCTGGTGGAATATATTCAGACGGATATCTGGGTCCGCTTCCAGAAGATGCGGGGCCATGACTGCATTTACTGCTGTGCGGACGATACGCACGGCACGCCGATTATGATCCGTGCCCGGCAGGAGGGGATTGCGCCGGAGGAACTGATCGCGCGGGTGCATGGGGAGCATACGCGGGATTTTGCCGGCTTTGCGGTTGCTTTTGATAATTATTATACGACTCATTCGCCGGAGAACCGGCAGTTGAGCGAGACGATCTACAGCCGGCTGAAGGAGAAGGGGCATATCGTAACCCGGGATGTGGAGCAGGCGTATTGCCAGCAGGATCAGATGTTTTTGCCGGACCGGTTTATCCGGGGCACCTGCCCGAAATGCGGGGCACCGGACCAGTATGGCGATTCCTGTGAAATCTGCCATGCGACCTATACGCCGCTGGACCTGAAGGATGCGGTGTGCAGCGTGTGCCGGAAGCCGCCGACCCGCCGGAAATCGAAACATTATTTCTTCCAGTTGGGAAATTTCACACAAGAGCTGCAGGAATGGATGCGGGAAGGGCGAATCCACGAGCAGGTGCAGAACAAGCTGCAGGAGTGGTTCAGCCAGGGGTTGCGGGACTGGGATATCTCCCGGGATGCCCCGTATTTCGGCTTTTTGATACCGGGGGAGACGGACAAGTATTTTTATGTCTGGCTGGACGCTCCGATTGGCTACATGGCCAGCACCATGGATTACTGCCGGCGGAAGGGTCTGAAGTTTGAGGACTACTGGTGCAGCCGGGATACGGAAATCCACCATTTTATCGGGAAGGATATTACGTATTTTCATGCCCTGTTCTGGCCGGCGATGCTGATGGGAGCGGATTTCAATACGCCGACCCGTTTAAATATCCATGGCTTTTTGACGGTCAATGGGGAAAAGATGAGCAAGTCGCGCGGCACATTTATCAGCGCCGCGACGTATCTGAAACATCTGGACCCGGAATACCTGCGGTATTATTACGCCTGCAAGCTGGGCCCGGGGACGGAAGATATCGATCTGAATACGGCGGATTTTGTTTTGCGGGTGAACAGTGACCTGGTGGGCAAGCTGGCGAATCTGGCCAGCCGGTCGGTGCCGATGCTTACCAAAGGGCTGGGCGGCCGGCTGGGCGAGGTATCGCTGGAGGGCCGCGAACTGCTCAAGGTTTTGCAGGATCACGCCGAAACCATCGCCGAGGATTATGAAACGCGGAATTATGCCACGGCCGTGCGGCGGATTTGCGGACTGGCAGACGAAGTCAACCGGTATTTCGATCAGCGCAAGCCCTGGTCGGCGATCAAAGAGGACCCGGAACATGCCCGGGAGACGCTGACGGTCAGCCTGAATGCGGTGCGGCT
>JAKQBU010000459.1 GCA_029573975.1 Planctomycetota bacterium | reverse complement strand
GCCGGTAATCACTTCCGGCCCGACCACCGGATTGATGATGAGGTCGGCGGATACCTTCTTCACATTCTCCGGCGCGCAGGTAATAAATATGGTGGCGGCTTTCCTCTCCGCGGCCCGGTTCAAGGCGCCCAGCACAAAGGGGGTCAAGCCGCAAGCGGCTATTCCCACCACCACATCGGCGGGCTTTATCTTTTTCCGTTCGATGGCCTTGCCGCCGTTTTCCTGAGAATCTTCCGCACCCTCCACCGCCCGCACCAGAGCTTTGCGGCCCCCGGCGATGATGCCCTGCACCAGGGCTGGAGGGGTGCCAAAGGTGGGCGGGCATTCCGAGGCGTCCAATACCCCCAGCCGGCCGCTGGTCCCCGCCCCGACATAAAAAAGACGTCCCTTTTTCCGCATCCGCTCGACGATGAGGTCGATTGCTGCGGCAATCCGGCGGCTTTCTTTGCGGACGGCAGGAGCGACCCGCCGGTCCTCGGCATTAATCAGCCGCACGATCTGTTCCGTGGCTAGCCGGTCGATATTTTGGCTTTTGTGGTTGCGTTTTTCCGTGGTGGGTAATACTTTTGGCTTCATAAGGCAGGCACTATCTTTCCCAGAATGACCGGCTGTTTCGCGCCGGTGGCGGAAGGGACATTATTCGGCAGGCCCCGGATGGCCGCCCAGGCAAGTATTGCAAAGGACACCGCCTCTTTGGCGTCCACCCCGACACCCAACTCCTCCATCGGGACCATCTTTACCGTCGGCAGGCAATCGTGCAGCATCCCCGCCAGGGTACGATTGTGAGCGCCGCCGCCGCAGAGAATCATTTCATCGGGCAGGTGTGGGAGGAACTTTTGATAAGCCTCTGCTATCGTGTGGGCCGTTAAGGCGGTTACGGTCGCAACCAAATCGGCGGGGGCGATGTGATTTTTTAGAATCTGATGATACAGGCGGTCACTATAGCTTGCGCCGAATTCCTCCCGGCCGGTGGTTTTCGGAGGAGTACGATGGAAATACGGGTGTTTCCGTAATCTTTTGAGCAGGGCTTTATCTACCACGCCTGCGGCCGCCAGCCGGCCGGCCTGGTCAAATTTCTTTTTCCCGCCGCTGAGTCGTTCCATGATGCGGTCGATAACCATATTTCCCGGGCCGGTATCGAAGGCCATAATATCCCGGGTTTCCCCTCCGGCCGGCAGATAGGTGACATTGGCGATGCCGCCGATATTTTGAATGGCCCGGCTGCGATGCTGATCCCGGAAAAGGAAATAATCCGCATAGGGAACCAGCGGGGCGCCTTGCCCTCCGGCCGCCACGTCCTTCACCCGGAAATCGGCAATGGTGGTAATCCCCGTCCGATAGGCAATTACCGACGGTTCGCCGATTTGCAGAGTCGAGCGGACCAAACGGTTTTGATAACGGACTCCTTTGGGATCATGGTAAATCGTCTGGCCGTGGGAACCGATCAGGTCGAGCGAGTCCAGGGGGATTTGGGTTTGGCGGCATAGTTGCATGACGGAGCGGGCAAAGACCTCGCCCAGGATAAAATTCAGGGAGCAAATATCCTCCAGCCGGGCCGCTGCCGGATCAAATACCGTAAAAAGTTTCTGGCGCAGGGAACGGGGATAGGGATAGGTGGCAAAGGCCCGCAGGATGACACCTTTGTTGTCAATATCGACAATTGCGGCACCCACACCGTCGGCACTGGTGCCGGACATCAGACCGGCAACCCGCAATTTCGGTTTTTTCGCCATCCTGCTAAGAATATTTTTCATCGTCATCCATGAACAACCGGTTTTCGTAATGGTTCAGATGACCGGCATTATACTGCCGGTGAGTTTTTCCGGCAATGGCGGGAAAGAAAAAATTTACAAACCATCAGGCCATTCTTATACTATTCTCCAAATTAGTTTCATAGTTTGTTAAGCGAAAGACTATTCTATGACGACCGCAGAAGAAAGAGCCAGACAGTTTGTCGAGTCGGAACAGGCCTTCCGGCTGGGAAGCCTGACGACGGAGGCCTCGCACCCCAAAACCCGTCAGCTCAGCCGGACCGCCGCCGGAGACCTGGCGGCAGCGGTCCGGATGCTGTTCTGCGTGGACGAGGACATTATCCCGGTTGCCCGGCGGGTGTTTGAGAGTGAAGTGTATCAGGAACTGGTCGCCGCCTTGCGAAAAGCCGTTGAAAACCGCCGCCGCATCTTTTTTACCGGGTGCGGCGCTACCGGCCGCCTGAGTATCCTGCTGGAGGCGGCCTGGCGGCAATTCTGGCAGCAGTTCCGGTCAGCCGCACCGGTCGATCCGGGTTGGGAGGATTTGGTACTCAGCGTTATGGCGGGGGGAGATTTCGCCTTGATTAAATCGGTGGAAGGTTTTGAGGATTTTCCAGCCTTTGGGCGGTACCAGTTGGCCCAGGCGGGGGTACAAGCAGGGGATGTGGTGGTTGCCATTACCGAGGGCGGGGAGACCCCTTTTGTAATCGGGACCGCCTGGGAAGCTCTGGACCGGGGGGCGGAGGTCTTTTTTGTTTATAATAATCCGACCGAGCTGCTGGGGCAGCAGGTGAAGCGCTCCCGTGAAGTGATAGAAGAAGGCCGGATTCGCAAAATGGAGCTGGCCACCGGGCCGATGGCGGTGATGGGTTCCACGCGGATGCAGGCGGTTACTATAGAACTGCTGGTCGTGGGGGCGGCGCTGGAGACGGCCTTGTTAAAGTTTCTGCACAGCCGCGGTCTGGCGGAAGAATTTCCAGAACGGGGCGGAGCGGATACCATTCAGGATTTCAGCGAATTGCTCCGGGATCTGGGCAGCCAGGCATCTGTTCATAGTCTGTCAGAATGGATCGCTTTCGAGGCCGGTATTTATCAGCCGGGCGGGCTAGTCACCTATCTAGCGGATTCCTGTCTGCTGGACGTCCTGACCGATACCACGGAGCGATCCCCGACGTTTACCCTGCCACCGTTCCGAACGAAAGAGGACCAAACCTCACCGCGCTCCTGGGCGTTCGTGAAAAATCCGTTCTATTCCACGGAGCAAAGCTGGGAGCGGGTCTTTGCCCGGTCGCCGCGGGGGCTGAGCTGGGACCGCCGGGTGTATGAGCAGTTAAACGCCCCGCAAAATCTGCTAGCCCGGCCGCCGGCCCTGGACCGGACGGCAATCTGTAAATTCCCCATCGGCAGGGAGTCGGATTCCTCCCGCACCGATGCGCCCGATTCCGCCTTGATTGCCATTGCCGCCGGTGCGGATGACCACCGCCTTCTGGGAAAGGCGGCCTTTTCTTCTTTGTCCGGCTACCGGCAACACCTGACGATTTTTATCGGCGAAGAGCCGCCGATGCCGAATGGCCAGCACTTTTTCCATTTTCCCTGCCGTCTTCGCCCCTCACCTCTGAACCTGTGGCAGCATCTGGCGGTCAAGCTCACCTTGAATACCCTTTCCACCGCCACCATGGCAAAGATGGAACGCATTCAGGGTAATGCGATGGTATGGGTCTGGCCCAGCAATAAGAAATTGATTGACCGCGGCACCAGGCTGATCCGTGAACTGACCGGCAAAAGCTATGAGCAGTCCTGCCTGCTGCTGTTTCAGTCTATGGAAAGGGTGGAAAAACTCCGCGAACAAGGCCAGCCGGTCCCTTCCCCCGTGGCCCTAGTGGTGGAAGAGCACGGTACGAAGGCCGATTGATGGGAATCCGCCCTCTCAATACAGCAAATACTTTGCCCGTAGGTGCTTGAATTCTGCTATTTCCATTTCCCACTGCCGCTTCAAATCCCCCAGCGGCTGGTGTTCCACAATCGCTTTCCTGACCCGGTCCGTGCCGCAAAGCCGGTCAAAATGGTTTTCGTGCCAGGCAAACCGGTCGGGATACAATCGATACAGGACATCGACGATCAGAACTCCGCCCCAGCAGGGGTCCATTTTATTTCGGTCGGTCACGAGAATTCGTGCGCCCCAACATTTTTCATCCTTGAACTTGGACGAAGCCGGCGTGAACGCAGCCGCCTCAAATTTCAATCCGGCCAGCCGCAGACCATTCAATTCCGCCGTCAATTGCTCCG